>JBEBJW010000441.1:0-6114 GCA_040079715.1 Myxococcota bacterium
GGCGAGGGGCGCGCCGACCGCCAGGGTCAGGCCGTCGTCGCCCGCGGCGAGCGCGAACCCGAACCCGTCCTCGCCCTTCTCGGGGTCGAGCGTGTCGAGCACGGCGCCGTCGCTGCCGGACAGCACCCACACCCGGCCGACCTTCTCCCGGAACGGCTCGCCGACCGCGAGATCGTCGACGCCGTCGCCGTTCCAGTCGCCGAGCCACGCGCCGGACGCGCCGAACCCGCCGGCCGGGTCGGCGCCGAGCTCGCTCCCCCACCACTCGCGGATCGGTTCACCGAACCCGGTGGTCCACTGGAGCCGCGGCCCCGCGCACCGGGTGTCCGGCGGGCAGCACACCTCGGCCCCGAGCAGCCCGGCGCCGCACCCGCCGACGTCGACGGGCCGGGGATCCGCGAACAGGCACCCGCGGTCCGTCCGCAGATCGCAGGCGAGGACCGAGGGCAGGTCGACCTCGTACGGGTAGAAGCACGCGAACGGCGTGTTGGTCCACAGGCACTCGAACTGGTCGCACTGGCGCCCGTCGTCGGCCGGGACCATCGCCTTGCCGATCATGCACACGTCGCACGCCAGGCCGATCCCGTCGCCGTCGCCGTCGATCTGGGCGGCGTTCGAGACGAGCGGGCAGTTGTCGGAGCCGTCCGGGACGCCGTCGCCGTCGTCGTCGGGGTCGCACGCGTCGCCGAGGCCGTCGCCGTCGGTGTCGCGCTGGTCGCCGTTCGCGTCCGCCGGGCAGTTGTCGCACGCGTCCTGGATCGCGTCCGTGTCGGTGTCGGCCTGGGTCGGGTTCGCGACCAGCGGGCAGCCGTCGGTGGCGTCGCCGACGGTGTCGCCGTCGGTGTCGGCGCGCAGCGGGTCGGTGTGCCGGTCGTGGACCTCGACCCCGTCGAGCAGGCCGTCGTTGTCGGTGTCGGCGCGCAGCGGGTCGGTCCCGGCCACGGCCTCTTCGGTGTCGGCGAGCCCGTCGGCGTCGTCGTCCGGATCGCACGCGTCGCCCACCCGGTCGCCGTCGGTGTCCCGCTGGTCGGCGTTGCCGACGTCGGCGCAGTTGTCGCACGCGTCCCCGTCGGCGTCGCCGTCGCGGTCCTCCTGGCGGAGGTTCACCGCGGCGAGGCAGTTGTCGCACAGGTCACCGACGCCGTCCTGGTCGCCGTCGGCCGTCCCGCACGGGGTGATCCCGCCGTTGTCGCAGATCGCCTTCATCTCGGCCAGGTCGGCGGACCCCCAGCCGGCAGGCGCCGCGCTGCTCGGCATCGTGACGTTCGCCGCGTTCTCCAACACCATCCCGCAGTAGTCGGACTGGACCGACAGGGCCGCGATCGGGTGGCAGCTCGTGCAGGCGGTGCCCGAGGTCCGGAACGCCGGCGGGTTGGTCCAGCTCGACTGGCTCGAGATCGGCCGGTACCACCGGGGGCTGTTCGTCGCCGGGCGCAGGTCGAGCGGGGTGTTCGGGTGGATCAGGAACACGTTCTCGCCACGGTGACACGCGGTGCAGTTCTCGCCGAGCAGGTCTCCGTTCTGCAGGCCGGCGATCGCGAGCGGGGACGTGAGCGGGGTGTTGATCCGGTTCCCGTTCAGGTCGACGTTGTCCCAGAAGCACGCTGCGCCGGTGGTCGCGCTCTGACAGATGATCCCCATCAGGCCGAGGGTGCCACCGGTCGATCGCGGCAACGCCACGCAGATCCCCGGGACCGACGGGTCCTCGAACTTGTAGACCTGGACCAGCGCCGACGACCCCACGAAGTCGAACGGGGGGACGAGGTCGCCGACGAACTGCCACGACGGCGATCGCCAGTCCGGCGGGATCGGGACCGCGCTCGCGCGGCACTGGTCGAGGTACGACACGAGTCCGGCCGGCGGCGGGGGCACCCGGAGCGCCTCGGTCACGTCGTCGACGGCGTCGGACCCGCCGCCGGTCACCTCGCCCTCGGCGAGCGCCAGCAGCGCGGCAGCGACGGTCAGCGGCTCGTCGAGCGCGGGGTGGGTCCGGACCCACCCGGCGATGATCCGGCTGGTCACGACGGTCCGGTCGACGGGGTCGAGCCCGGCGGCGTCGAGGCCGGCGAGCTGGTCGCGCAGCAGGTCCGCGTCGTCGGAGTCGTCCGCGGCGGCGATCAGCGCGTCGAGCAGGGCGTCCTGACGCTCGACGACGCCGTCGAGGTCGAGGGTGACGGGCTGGCCGTCCGCGTCGAACAGGACGCCGTGTCCGGCGGACGCGAGATCGATCGGCGACGCGACGGGTTCTGGGGGCTCTGGCTCGGTCCCACAGGCGACGATCGACCCGAGTCCGAGGACCCACCCGCATCCCCGCAGCCAGGCTCGGGGCTGGATTCGCAATCTCGGCACGCTGACCTCCCGTCCGGGAGTACCGCCGCGGTCGCGCGGGTGGACTGCGGAGTTGTACCCGTTGGTACCAGACTCGAGCGCAACGCTGCCGGGTGTCGTCCCTGGGCCGATCCTCCGGGCGCGGCGGGTCGCTCACCGCGGGAGCCGCCGGGAGGTCGCCGCCTCAGCCGTAGCAGCACCCGATCATCCGCCATCCGGGCTCGCCACGGGGGAGGCCCAGCCGCCGCGCGAACGCCTCGAGCTCGGCAGCCCACGCGGGGTCGGTCCGAAGCGCCGGGACGTCGACGGCACGGTAGGCTTCGCTGCGGACGAGCGAGCTCCGCACGTAGACCAGGCCACCTCCCTCCGCGGGCCAATCGATCGGGTGCCGCGCGAACACGCACGGGTCCGACTCCGCCGCGCGGACCAACGCGTCGGGTGGACCCGTCGCCTTCGTCTTGCGGCCCGGCGCGGGCGGAGCGCTCGACGCGTTCGCGAGGAGCCACATCAGGTGCAGATCGTGGGTCTCCTCGGCCGACCCGTCGTAGGCTGCCCAGTCGGGGAGGTCCTCGAACGGCACCACCCACCCGTAGAACAGCATCCCGAACGGCTCTGCAGACATCGTCACCTCCGAGACCGGGACGGCGCGCCATCCTCGGCCGGGTTCACGCCACGCTGGCCTCACGAGGGAGCTCCCCCGCGAAGCGCGACCGCGGTGAGAGGTACGCGCATCGGAACCTACACCGACGGGGACGGTGCGACTCGAACAACCGTCGAACTCCTGCGAGAACCTGTGGAATCGCCACCCGCCGGACCCGGGTCGGCCCCACACGGAACCTCACCGGAGCAGCGGCGCCCCGTCGAGCGCCCGCGCGTAGAGCAGGTCGACCTCCACGAGCTCCGCGAGGTCGATGTCCCGATCGTCGCCGTCGCTGAGGTCGAACGGCCGGAGGAGGCTCGGGTGGAGGAGCCGCTGGAGCTCCCGCGCGCGCGCCACCGACACCTCGTCGTCGAGCAGGACCGTGTCGAGGCGCCCCGCGGTGAGCCGCTTCCCCAGCTGGAGCCAGGTGACCGGGCTGTGCAGGGCGCCGACGACGACGATCCGATCCTCGTGGTAGTTCCCGTACACGAGCGCGGACGCGACGAGGTCCCCTCCGACCCGCAGTCCGCCCTGGGTGTTGGAGACGCCGCACCGCGCGTCGCCGCCGATGATCGTCATCCGCCCGACGTCGTCGTCGCCGAGCTCGCCCCCGACCGCGACGTCCCCCGAGACGAACAGCATCCCCCGGACGAACACGGATCCGCGGACGCGCAGGTGTCCGTGGACGATCGCCACGCCCCCGTCCGGGATCTCGAGCGCCTCCGAGGTGTGGACGGCACCGCCCCGGCCCCTCGCGTCGAACCACAGCTGCACGGCGGCCTCGAGGACGTCGCGGTCCCACGCCGCCTCGAAGAAGTCGGCGGCTGGGTCGCCCCGATGCGCGTCGTACAGCTCCCGCAGGGCCTCGCGATCCAGCGGGAGGGCCGCGAGGGCACGCTCCATCGACGCCGGCGGGAGCAGGGTCCCGAGCGCGGGGGATCCGGCGAGCAGCATGGTGCGTTCCTCGGCGGCATCGTATCCGACCGGGCCGCCGCTCCGGGCGTCGCAGCCTCGCCGCCGGCAGGCGTCCGTCGGTGGAGGGGTCGCGGATCGCGGTGGCGCACACCTCGCGGTGACGAACCGCGTCCGGGCGACGAACGCGTCAACCTGTGCGCCTGCGGAGCCCGGGCCGTCGAGGCCCTGCCCCGCCCCGCCTGTCACGAGCGTCGCCGACGCCGCGGAGCGGTTCGCGGATCGCGTCACGGGCGGCCGAACCGCCAGCCGAGGTGGACCGCGCGAGGGACGTCTCCGCGGTCTGGCCGTCGCTTCGAGGCCGGGCGAGGCAGGCGCGACCCTGACATCGCGGCGTCGCGACCGACGCGAGGCCGGGATCAGACCGGCCGGCGGACCGCGGGGCTCCCCGCCCGGAACCGGATCCGCTGGATCAGGTGGCGCATCCCCACGTCCCACGGGTGGACCTGGAACGCCTCCGCCCACGCCCCACCGACGCGCCGGAGCTCCGGGAACCGACCGGTCGCGTCCCAGGCCTGGTAGTTGGCGATGTGGACCGGATAGCTCGGGTCGTTCCACGGCTCGCGGTCGGCGAACATCGGCATCGTGAGGTACTCGGCCTGCTGGAGCCGGTCGAGCTCGTCGAGCTCGTCGTCGAGGGTCCGGGGTTCGATCGCCGCAGCGGCGCTGTCGCCGATCACGGTGTACCCATCGGGCTCGTCACGGACGAACACGAACCCGGTGTCCCCATGCTCACCGAACAGGCGCACCACCCGCCCGTAGCCGCGAGACGCCAGGGCGTCCGGAACCTCCGGAGCGGGGTCGAGCGGGATCGCTGCCGCCGGGACGTTCTCCGGGCGCGGCTCCGGCCAGGTCATCTTCACCGGCGGGACCCACACGAACGTCATCTCCGACATCGACACGCCCGTCTCGGCGTCGTACGTCGACGTCGGCTCCGTGGGCTCGGGGTGGGGCCCCTCGGGGAGTCCGACCTCCCGCTCGACCGGTGGTAGCGGCTGAACCCGCGCCACGAGCGCGCGCCACGCGCCGACGGCGTCGTCGAACGTCGGACCGGCCGCCACCGCCGCGCCGTTGAACGCATCGGCCACCGCCCACCCGGGGCGGGCGTCGAGCTGGCCGTCCCACGCGGCCAGGCGCAAGTTCCACAAGCCGCGGGTCCACGCGCCGGTGACGCCGCCCGGCGTGGGGACCGGGACCCACACCCGCCCGCGGTCGGCCTCGTCGGGGCGCAGCGCGGTGACCCACTCCGCGAGCTCGTCGACCGGGTGGCCGCTCGGGTCGAGGTCGTCGCGGGTCAACAGCGGCAACGGCGGCGGCTGGGGCGGCTTGCCGAACGGGTCGTACACGAACGGCTCGTCGCTCCGGCCGACCCCGAACAGGTCGCCCGTCGACGACACGGTCTGGTGGATGGCGCCGCGGTGGTCGAACAGCGCCTCGAAGTACGACCCGGCCAGATCGATCCGCAGCCGCGCGGGGGGCGCCGGTACGGTCAACGGCAGCAGCGACTGCTCGACCGGCTCGGGCAGCGGCGGCCAGTCGCCGAACGGCCCGGGCGGCTCCGGCTGCACCTGGCGGTCGACGTCGAGGTACACGAACCGGTGCGGGAGCCACCACCCAGGTCGCGCAGGATCGCGCAGGATCAGGGCGCGTTCGTTGGGGAACACCCAGAAGTCCCGGGCGGCGCGGTCGCCGAGGCGCTGCTCGACGAGATCGAACAGCCGGACGGCGTCGACGGTCCGCGGCACGGATCGGCGGATCGCCTCGAACGCCTCGTCCCGGGCGCGCACGCCGAGCCGCACGAGCCCGGTCCGCTCCCGCAACCGACGCTGCACTTCCTCTGGAGACACCGCCATGATCGCCTGGTCGTACCACGAGCGCGGGCTGGACGCGACCGGTGACGTCCGCTCGGACCGTCGAGCAACAGGTCGACGGGCTGTGTCGGCATCCCCGTCGGCGTCGGTGTCCGTGTGGGAATCGGCATCCGCGGTGTCTGGCGCGTCGCTGGCAGGCCACCACGCCGTCAACCGATGGCTCGTGCGGGTCGCGAACCAACGCTGGCCGGAGGTGGAGCGGCAGCTCGACGGGTTCGACGCTCGGGCCTTGGCGCGCGACCTCGACGACGCGCTGAGCACCTCCGGCATGTGGGGCCGCAGCATCTCCGACGCGTGGCAGTT
>JBEBJW010000442.1:0-6112 GCA_040079715.1 Myxococcota bacterium
CGAAGGGCGCGGCCGACGCGCCGGACCGCCACCGGACCCTGGCGAACACCATCGGGTGGACCTGGGACGCGCTCTCCGACGCCCAGCGGACCGCGCTGACCGACAAGGCGACCTCGGTCAAGACCGCGCTCGGCACTGCGTTCGACACCCAACGCCAACGGCTGACCGACGGGTTCGACGCGCTGATCCGGCGGCTCGAGACCGCCCGGGACACCGCCCTCGAGGACGTGGTCACCCGGTCGGAGGCGGCCCGGCAGCGGGTCCGCACCGCCGCCACCACCGAGCGCGGCAACCTGGACGCCGCCCTCCAACGCCAGCAGGAGGCCGCCCGCGCCGCCGGGGAGACCGTCGCCCAGGAGGCGATCCGCCAGGCGACGGCGGAGGGGGACCGCGCGGTCCAGGGCACGGCCAGCCGCGCGCAGCGGGCGCGCGACATCGGCA
Source organism: Myxococcota bacterium (assembly GCA_040079715.1). Classification (GTDB taxonomy): domain Bacteria; phylum Myxococcota_A; class UBA796; order UBA796; genus JACKER01. The sequence continues at coordinate 442 of JBEBJW010000442.1, forward strand.
CGAGCTGGGCCGGCAAGTTCTCGGCCCTCGAGGGCGCGGGCGACCTCGCGAGCCAGGTCCGGACCCAGGCCGACCGGGTCGCGCAGTCGATCGAGAGCGGCGCCGGCGAAGCGCGCCGGGTCTGCGCCGGGCACGGCGAGACGATCGCCGGCGAGATCCGCAAGGACGCCGCCGACGTCGCGTCTGGCATGGAGGACAAGGTCCGGGAGTCGCGGGATCGGATCGACAAGGACCGCGACGACGCGATCCAGTCGATCGACGACGGGGTCGAGAGCGCGCGCCAGGGCATCACCCAGTCGTTCGACCAGACCCGCCAGGAGATCGAGCAGAAGCGGACCGAGGCGACCCAGGGGTTCGATCAGCTGAAGGACGGCGCCGTCGCTCAGGTCGACGCGGCGTTGACCCAGGTCACCACCAAGCTCGACGAGGTCGTCGGGCAGATGGCGACCGACATCGACGGCCTGGTGCAGGCGGCGTCCGAGATCGCGATCGCCCCCGAGGTCACCGCCGAGGCCGAGGCCGGGATCGAGCGGACCGTCACCGAGTACACCACCAAGCTCGGCGAGTTCGGCACCCAGAGCGTCGCCGGGTTCGACAGCGTGCTCACCGACGCCTCGACCGGCGCCGGCACCCAGATCGACGGGATCCTGTCCCAGATCGACGGCGCGGCGACCGGGTACGAGGGCGACCTGCGCGGCAAGGTCACCGCGTGCGTCGGCAAGGCGGACGAGGCCGCCGACACCGCGGTCCGCGACATGCAGTCCGTCACCCCGCTGGTCGAGGGCGAGCTGCGGAAGGGCGTCGACAAGGGCGCGTCCGAGTGGCGCAACCAGCTCGGCGAGAAGCTCGGCGTCCTCCGCGGGCGGGTCGACGAGATCCTGTCGAAGCAGGACAGCGAGCTCACCAAGCTCGACGGCCAGCTGTCGCAGCAGTACGCCGACGCCTCGCAGCGGGCGGCGCGCGCCCACGAGGACAAGGCGTGGTACGAGTCCGCGTGGGACTCGGTCAGCGGGTGGGGCAGCGCGGCGATCCAGGGGATCGCCGGGTTCTTCTACGGGATCGGCGAGGCGGCGGTCGAGCTGGTCACCGGGCTGTGGAACCTGCTCCAGACCGGCCTCGGGTGGTTGCTGCTCGCCGTGGCGGTGATCCTCGTCGTGATCGTGGTGGTGCTGTTCGGGTGGGAGGCGCTGATCATCGCGGGGATCATCCTCGGGATCATCATGGCGGCCTACTACATCTACCTCGCGGTCACCACCCCGGGCCTGTCGGCGTTCGAGCGGGGGCGGCTGTTCGGCCACGCCGCGTTCGAGCTGATCCTCGGGTTCGCGGGGGTCGAGTGGAAGGGCGGGCAGCTCCTGCGGTTCACCGAGTGGGGCGGGATGCTGCCGCGCGCGGTGCGCTTGGTCCAGGAGGCCGGCAGCCTCGGGCGCGCGGTCGAGCTGTACCGGATGATCGGCAGCCTCGATCGCACCCTCCAGCTGATCGAGAAGCTCGGATCGGCCGAGCGGGTGATCGAGCTGGTCCAGAAGGTCGGCAGCGCCGAGCGGCTGTCGGCGCTGATCACGAAGTGCGGGGACGTCGACAAGCTGCTGGCGCTGCTCGGCAACGCGAAGATCGCCGACGCCGCCGTGCTCGAGCGGCTCCTCGCGAACAGCAAGATCGGGAACGTGGCGACCCTCGAGCGGCTGCTCGGCAACGCCAAGATCGCCGACGTCGCCACCCTCGAGCGGCTGCTCGGCAACGCCAAGATCGCCGACGCCGCCACCCTCGAGCGCCTGCTCGCCAACGCGAAGATCGCCGACGTGGGCGTGCTCGAGCGGCTCCTCGGCAACGCCAAGATCGCCGACGTCGCCACCCTCGAGCGGCTCCTCGGCAACGCGAAGGTCGCCGACGTGGGCGTGCTCGAGCGGCTCCTCGGCAACGCCAAGATCGCCGACGCCGCCACCCTCGAGCGCCTGCTCGCGAACGAGAAGCTGGCGGACGTGGCGACCCTCGAGCGGCTCCTCGGCAACGCCAAGATCGCCGACGTCGCCACCCTCGAGCGACTCCTCGGCAACGCCAAGATCGCCGACGTCGCCACCCTCGAGCGACTCCTCGGCAACGCCAAGATCGCCGACGTCGCCACCCTCGAGCGCCTGCTGGCGATGGACAAGGTGGTCGACGCGGCGACCCTCGAGCGACTCCTCGGCAACGCCAAGATCGTCGACGCCGCCACCCTCGAGCGGTTGCTCGGCAACGCCAAGATCGCCGACGCCGCCGCGCTCGAGCGCCTGCTCGACAACGCGAAGATCGCCGACGCCGCCACCCTCGAGCGACTCCTCGGCAACGCGAAGATCGCCGACGCCGCCACCCTCGAGCGCCTGCTGTCGAACGCCAAGATCCCGGACCTCGCGACCCTCGAGGGGCTGCTGGCCCACGCGAAGGTCCCGGACGCCGGGGTCCTCGAGCGCCTGCTCGGCAACACCAAGCTCGCCGACGCCGCCCAGCTCCGCGGCCTGCTCGACAACGCGAAGGTCGCCGACGCGGCCGAGCTCGAGCGCCTGCTCGCGAACGCGAAGCTCCCGGCGGTCGCCGACCTCGAGCGGGTCCTCGCGAACGTCAAGATCAAGGACGCCGCCAACCTCGAAGAGCTGCTCGACAAGGTCGACGACCTCGCGCAGCTCGAGCGCCTGCTCGCCGACGCGAAGGTCCCGCACGGCGTGCCGCTCGGCAAGGCGCTCGACGCCTGCGATCAGCCCGCGCGGTTCGAGCGGATGCTCGCCCAGTGCGACGACATGAACCAGCTGTGGAAGCTGCTCCGCGGCTCCGGCAAGGCCGGCTCGGCCAAGCTCGAGGAGATCCTGACGTTCGTGGGCGCCGGCAAGTCCGCCGCGGTCGAGCGGATGGCCCGGGTCGCCGGCGGAGACTCGGTCGCGTTCGGCGAGATGGTCGACTGGGCGAAGATGCTGCCGAAGCCGCAGCCCCCCGGGTTGCCGCCGATGCCCGCCGCGCCGGCCGAGGTCGCCGGGTTCGGGTTCCACGGGGTGGACTTCGCGCACGTGATCGAAGGTCACACCTGGGAGTTCATCGACATCGCCAAGCGCGCCGGCAAGGACACCACGTTCTTCCCGCGCGGCACGTCGACGTCCCAGATCTCGGCCTGGCTCGGCGACGCGCTGAAGGCGCTGAACCCGGCCGGGGCCGTCCCGCCGTTCAAGCCGATCCCGTGGTTCCCCGAGACCGTCAACGGGTTCCAGGTCGGGTCGAACTCCGCCGGCGAGATCGGCCAGTTCTTCCCGGTGACCGGCACCACCATCCCGTGGAACAAGCTCGAGGCGATCCTCGACGTGCTGAAGTGAGCCGATGACCGCGATCTGGACCTTCCACCGGTTCGAGGACGGCCGGTGGGTCGACACCGCCGACGCCGACGCCGACGCGACCCCCGGGCTGCTCCTGCCCGCGCGGCCCGAGGTCGAGGCGACGCTGACGATCGACGGGCGGGTCGCGATCCGGGACGTGGTGTGGCCGCTCGCGTGGCGCCTGTGCCTCGAGCCGGTCCGGGCGATCCGGGCGGACGGGGCCACGTCGTTCACCTACCGGTGCTTCGGGGCGCCCACGGTGTACACGCTCCGGGTCGACGGCGATCTCGTCCAGCTCCGCCGGAACGACGAGCCCGAGCAGGCGTTCGCCGCGGCGGCGCTGTGGACGGCGCTGATCGCGGCCGGCGCCCGGGTCGAGGCGCTGGCAGCGCGGGATCGGGGGCCCGGCGATCGGGACGTCACCCTCCTCCGCGACGCGCGCGCCCGGGCCGAGGCGGCGCTCGGAGGTCAGGTCCGGACGATCGTGTAACATGGGGGGGATGATCACTGGTTGGCTGGTCCTGACCTCGGCACGCGCGGCGTGTCCGCCCCCCGAGCCGCTGGTGGAGGCCTTGGAGACCGCGGTGGTCGAGGGGCGGTGGACGGACGTGGCCCCCGCGTCCGACGCCCTCGTCGCCGCGTTCGGGTGTGGTCCGCCCGCGGAGCCCGCGCTGATCGGGCGGGTGTGGCTCGCCGAGGCGATGCATCGGTCCGCCCAGGGCGACGAGCCGGCGGCCGACGAGGCGCTGTGGGCGGCCGGGCACCTCGCCCCCACCACCTGGAGCGACCTGTACGGCGCGAAGTTCCGGGCCCGGTGGGAGGCGGCTCAGCAAGGCCCGGCGCCCTCGTCCGGGCTGCTGCACCTCGACGGGCTGCCGTCCGGGTGGATCGGCGCGGTCGACGGGGCGGTGACGTCGTTCCCGGCGTACGTGTCCGGCGGCCTGCACCTGCTGCAGGTCGGCCCGACCCCGGACCCGATGGCGACCGCTCGGATCGTCGAGGTGCCCCCTGGGCTCGACGTTCGGGTGGCGCTGGACCCTGGTTCGCTCGGCTTCGGTTCGCTCGCCGCCGGCTCGACGCACGGTCCCGTCCCCGTGGCGTCGCCCGTTCGGACCGGGAACCGCGCGCGGCGGGTGATCACCGCGGTGGTCGTCGGCGGGGTCGGCGCGGGGCTGTACGGCGCCTCCTTCGGGACCAGCGCGGTGTACCGGAGCGACCCCGACCGGTACGACGGGCTGCGCACGGTCAACAACGGCCTGGTGATCGGAGCGTCCGGCGCGGCGCTCACTTCGGGCGTGCTGCTGATTCGCGGCCTGGTCAGCGACCCGTGACCGGCACCGACGAGGTCGTGGTCCACGAGGCGTCCGGCCGGCGGTTCCGCCTGCTGCGGCTGCTCGGCCGAGGCGGGTTCGGCGAGGTCCACCTCGCGCGGGTCGAGTCGGCGAACGGCCTCGACAAGTTGGTGGCGGTCAAGCTGCTCCAGCCGGGCATCGACCCGCGGAGCCAGGCGGTCCAACGCCTGCACGACGAGGCGCGGATCCTCGCGAGCCTCAGCCACCCGGTGGTGCTCGCCGCCCACGACCTGATCGAGCTCGGCGGCCGGCTCGCGCTGGTCACCGAGTACGTCGACGGCGCCGACCTCGCCGATTGCATCACCGGCCCCGACCGGATGCCGCTCGACACCGTGCTCGAGGTGGTCGGCCAGGTCGCGTCGGCGCTCGACGCCGCGTTCGGCGCGCTCGGGATCGTCCACCGCGACCTCAAGCCGCAGAACATCCGGATCGGGATCCACGGCAACGTGAAGCTGCTCGACTTCGGGATCGCCCGGTCGGACCTGCTCGCCCGCGAAGCGCGGACCCAGACCGAGGTCCTGGTGGGGAGCATGCCGTACGTCGCGCCGGAGCGGTTCCAGCCGGGAAGCCCTCCGCTGCCGGCGTCGGACGTGTTCTCGCTCGGCTGCGTCGCGTTCGAGGGCGCGACCGGCGCGCGGCTGCTCGGCGGCCTCGACCTGCCGGCGATCTATGCCCTGGCGATGTGTCGGGCCGACCTCGATCGGCACGTCGACCAGCGCCTCAGCGCCGCCGGACTCCCGCCGGAGGTGGACGCGCTGCTCCGGCAGTGCCTGGCGTACCCGGCCGCGGATCGACCGACAGCAGGGGCGCTCGAGCAGGCGATCGAGTCGCTGCTCGCCCGTCGACCGGACCACCTGACCGTCCGGCGGTGGTGCAAGCAGCGCGCGCGGACCACGCCGGTCGCCGCGTCCGCCCCCCGGCCGAGCGCGGACGCGTCGTCGCCGGTCACCCACGGGTCGAGCACGTTCGCCGGCTTGTCCA
>JBEBJW010000443.1:0-6085 GCA_040079715.1 Myxococcota bacterium
GCGGTGGGCGGCGTCGGCGTCGGCCCACCTCGCGGCCGTCCCGCCGTACGCGCCGGTCGAGGCGAAGCGGGCGGCGTGGGACGACGACGCCCGCGCCGTCTCCGCCGAAGCGAGCTCCCGGGCCGCCCGGACCCGCGCGGTCCAGCTCCTGCGGGCCGCGCTGTCCCACGTCCCCGACTGGCCTGCCGCGCACGCCCTGCTCGCCGACCTGTTCCACGCGCAGCACCAGGCGCTCGAGCGCGCCCGCCGCCCCGCCGACGCGGAGGCGGTCGCGGCGGATCTGCGCGAGCACGATCGCGCCGGCCGGTTCCGGCGGTACCTGACCGGCACCGGCGCAGTCACGCTCCACACCGACGTCCCGGTCGAGGTGGTCCTCCACCGCCTGGTCGAGCGGGATCGACGGTGGGTGCCGGAGCGGGAGCGCTCGCTCGGCCCGACCCCGCTCGACCGGGTCCCGCTCGAGATGGGGAGCTGGCTGCTGACCCTCCATCGGGACGATCACGAGGTGGTGACCTACCCGGTGTGGCTCGGGCGAGGCGAGCACTGGCACGGCGTCCGGCCCGGCGACACCGCGCCGCACCCGGTGTGGATCCCGCCCCGTGGCGCGCTCGTCCCTGGCGAGGTGTACGTCCCGGCCGGGTGGTTCTGGTCGGGCGAAGAGGAGTTCGAGCACACCCTGCCGCTGCGGCGGATCTGGGTCGATGGGTTCGCGATCGACCGGTTCCCGGCGACCGTGGGGACCTACGTCGGGTACCTGAACGCGATGGTCGACGCTGGCGACGGGCCGGGCGCGCTCGCCGCGATGCCCCGGCTCGGGGACGCCGACGAGCCGCTGTTCGCGCGCGACGCCGCGGGTCGGTTCGTCGGGATCCGGCAGGATCGCCACGGGGCGGGCTGGGATCTGGTTCCGACGGATCCCGAGACCCCGGTCACGAACCTCGACTGGCACCAGGCGGTCGGGTTCGCCCGGTGGGCCGGTCGCCGGCTGCCGGTCGAGCTCGAGTGGCAGAAGGCGGCGCGCGGCGCGGACCTGCGGCGGTATCCGTGGGGCGATCGGTTCGAGCCGAGCTATTGCCGGATGGTGCTGTCGGCGCCGCAGAGCATGATCGTGCCGGTGTCCGACCACCCGACCGACGTGAGCCCGTACGGGGTGCGGGGGATGGCCGGCAACGTGTCGGACTGGGTGCTCGACGGGATCCCCGCCCTCCCGGACCAGGAGACGTCGGACATCGCGCTGGTCCGGGTGTCCGACGCGCCGCAGCGTCTGGTGACCGGGGGATCCTGCGGTGCCGGACCGCGAACGTGCGAGGTCACGCAGCGATCCCGGATCTCCGCCACCTCTCGCGGGATGAAGATCGGATTTCGCACCGCGCGCGCGATCGGGTGAGACAACGGGGAGCCCCGCGCGTTGGGCTCGTGCAGGGGAGGTACCGATGTGGGTGTGGTGGATCGGGGGAGCGTCCGCGAGCGCGGCCACGGTGGTGTCACACCGCTGCTCGGGGACGGTGGCCGCGGCGACGCCGGCGTGCCGGTGCCTGACCTCGGACCCGGACGGCCCGAACTGGTGGGGCGGGATCGTCGAGCCGCCCGATGTCACCGAAACCTGCTTCGATGTCGACCAGGTGTTGCTCGACTCGGGAGACGATCGGCTGCGGGCACCGCTCGAGTCACTCGCGGGGCTCATCGCCCTCGGGAGAGGCTACCGGTGGACCCGGTCGTATGGCCTCGTGTCGCAGGAGGACAAGACCCAACTGGCGGACCTCGGGAGCTGGGCGGGGGTGGGGCCGGTGTACACGGTGGTCGGCCTGGACGGCAAGGACCTGTCGATCGACACCGGCGGCCGGAGCCCGGCGCGGTACGCGGTGTGGATCGACGGTGAGGGGCTGCTCGCCGACGACGGGAAGAGCGACGACGGGGGCAAGGACACGGGCGGCAAGGACACCGGCGACGCTGGCTCCGAGGCGCCGCGGGACGACCTGCTCGCGTTGTTCACCTCAGGTGAGGTCTGGGTGATCCTCGGGCCGGACGGCCAGCCGATCGTGTTCCCGCCGCTCGCCGAGCCGAAGCCGTGACCGATCGCCTCGACGACGACGACCAGCTCCGGTTCCTGTTCGCCAGCGCGTTCGAGCACGGCGGCCCCGCGGACGACTGTCCGGCGCCGGAGGTCCTGCTCGACACGCTCGACTGCACCCTCGCCGCCGACGCGCGGGGGGCGGTGGTCGATCACCTCGCGGCGTGCCCGGTGTGCGCCGAGGCCTGGAGGCTGCTGGTCCTCGCCCGCGCGGTGGACCCGTGATCGGCGCGAGCAACGCGGGGCGCACCGACGTCGACGCCGCGGTCCGGGCCCGGCTCGAGCAGGCGGTCCGGCGGTTCACCCCCCGGTGGCTGCGCGATCAGCGCGAAGACCTCGTGCAGACCGCGGTGATGCGCCTGCTCCGCGGCAACCCGGCGTGGACGCTCGAGGACGCGCTGCTCCGTCGGATCGCGTACTCGGTCGTGATCGACGAGATCCGGCGGCGCAAGCGGTGGTCGGAGGTCGGGATGAGCCCGTCGATGCCGGACCGGATCGCGAGCTCGGGCGAGCTGTCGGCGGAGTCGCGGATCTACGGCGCGCGGGTCGGGGAGGAGGTCGTCGCCGGGCTCCAGACCCTGGTCGACGATCGTCGGCGGGCGGTGACGCTGTACCTGCAGGACCACACCGTCCCCGAGATCGCGGAGCTGCTCGGCTGGGACCGCAAGCGCGCGTCGAACTGCGTGTACCGGGGGCTCGCGGATCTGCGGGACCACCTCCGGCGCCGGCGGATCGGGGCGTCGCTCCGCGGGTGACCGGGTGCGAGCGACGCGCTACCCTCAATATCGAACAGGACGACGGTGGCGCCTCGCTGGCACGGCGACGCCATCCCGATCAGCCGCGCGGTGGTCGCCCCGGCTACCTCGGTGAGGCGTCGGCCCCGCCGACGAGCGCGCCTGTGGTGAACGCGCCCGTCGCGTGCCGTCGACCGTCGAGCGCGCGGACGTCGAACGTGTAGTCGGTGCGCGGCGTGAGGTACAGCAACGACTGGTCGAGATCCTCGCCGTCGCCGCGACCCTCGACCTCGCGGACCGGTTGGACGCTGTCGACGTACGAGATCGCGACCTCCGCGGCCGGCTGCGCCCGGAACCGGCAGCGGTCGCGCAACACGTTGCCGTCGGGCTCGCAGCTCGCGGACGCGGTCTCCTGCGGGCCCAGGTTCGCGGAGTCGGGGGACCGACCGGGCAGCGGCTCCGGTCCACACGCCAGCAACAGCAGCATGCGGGCCGCTCCCGAGGCGTAGCATGCCCGCCGGTCGTCGGGCCGCCACGGACGCCGGCGCTGGCGCAGCGACCGTTCTGGTCACGACGGATTCACAGAACCTGGTCGCGGGCCGGGTGGCGGGGCGGTAGGTTTGGCGCGTTCTAGAGGAGGTGTTTTTGGACCGATATCTGTATATCGCGCTCGGTTGCCAGTTTTTGGCGCAGGGTTGCGGCGGTGACAAGTCGACGTCGGACAGCGGCAGCGTGGCCGACGCCGACGCGGACGCGGACGCCGACGCGGACAGCGACGCCGACGCTGACGCCGACACGGACAGTGACGCCGACGCTGACCTGTCGTGCGCGGACGAAGACGGGGGCTCCACCGTCCCCGTCACCTGGAGCGGGACGCTGGTGGGAGAGGCCGACGACTTCTCGCTGTACTGCACGTACGGGGGCGGTCCCGATCACGCGTTCTCGTTCACCGCGCCGAGCGACGGCCGGTACGCGTTCGACGCTGGGGAGAGCGTGCTCGTCGGATTGGCGATGTACGACGGTTGCGGTGGGTACGAGCTCGAGTGCGCCCCGCCCGACTACTACTACGGCGCGTACGGGCCGCCGCCGCTGATCTCTCACGACATGCTCGCTGGCGAGAGCGTCATCGTCGTGGTGGAGTCGGTGGCCCTCGGGTACGAGGGCGAGTACGCGATCGACGTGTTCCAGGCGCCGACGGTCGAGGCCGATTGCGTCGACGGCCTGGACGACGACTTCGACGGGACCCTCGACTGCGGCGACGACGACTGCGCCGCCGCGCCGGGCTGTGCGCCGCAGTGTCCCGATGGGACGCTCGAGCTCGGGGTCCCCGTGGTCGACACCAACGTGGGCTCGCCCGACGAGTTCGACGGGTCCTGCGACCTGACGAACCCGTCGGTCTACGGTCCGGACCGGAGCTACGACTTCACCGCGCCGGAGGCCGGGCTCTACACGTTCGATCTCACGTCGGCCACCGAGATCGACTCGATCCTGTACGTGATCGACGGCTGCGGCTCCGCGACCGAGCTCGGGTGCATGGACTGGTTCGGAGGTGGCGGGGAGTCCGTCACGGCCTACCTCGACGCCGGCCGCACGGTCACCGCCGTGATCGACGGCTTCGACGGCCAGGGCGGAGCGTTCACGCTCGCCGTGTTCCGCACCGGGTCGGCCGAGTCGAGCTGTACGGACGGCCTCGACAACGACGGGGTCGGGCTGTACGACTGCTGGGACGCGGCCTGCGCGACCGATCGGGCGTGCGCCGAGGACTGCACCAACGGCGCCCCCGACAACGGGCTCCTGTTCGCCGACTGCACCCAGTTGAACGCGTGCCTCGACGATCCGGCCTGCGCCGAGGATTGTGCCGACGGCGTCGACGACAACGGCGACTTCCAGACCGACTGCTTCGACGCGCGCTGCACCAATGACCCTGCCTGCGACGAGCAGTGCGACAACGGCGTCGACGACGACGGCGACGGCCTGATGGACTGTCAGGACAGCGCCTGCCTGGGCGCTTGCCCTGCGCCCGCGTGTCCCGAGGTGACGCTGAGCGGCCCCCTCCCGATCACCTACGACGGAGACACCACCGACGCGATCGATCAGTTCGAGCCGTGCTTGGGCGAGGTCCCGTCCTGGAACCACGACACCGCCGACGTGACCCACGCGTTCACCGCGCCCGCCACCGGCTACTACCTGTTCACCGCCCTCACCTTCGACTTCTCGATCGCGAACCTGGCCGTGTACGGGGACTGCGAAGGAGCGGACCTCCTCGCGTGCTCCGTGGACGCGTCGCTGATCTCGCCCCCGGGGCCGACGGGGCTCGCGATGACCGCGGGCCAGACCGTGATCGTGGTGGTCCAGGGCGGAGACTCGACGCGCGGCAGCTACACCCTCAACGTCAGCCAGCAGTGAGCTGGCTCCAACCGGAGACTCGTCATGAACTACGGATACTGGCTGACTCTGCTGACCATCACCGCCTGCACGGGCGGCGTCGCCCCGAGTGACTCGAACCCGCAGGACCCGACGGGCTCGAACCCGCCGACGAACACGGTGGTCGACTCCGATGGGGACGGGCTCACCGACCTCGACGAGATCGACCTCGGCACCGATCCCCAGTCGGTGGACTCCGACGAGGATCGCGCCGACGACAAGGCCGAAGTCGACGCGGGGACCGACCCGCTCGCGCCCGACAGCGACGGGGACGGCTACGCCGACGGCGACGAGCTGATCGAGGGCTCCGATCCCCTCGACGCCTCGTCCGGCATCTACCTCGGCGGCTGGCCGTACAACCCGTTCAAGGATGACCTCGGGAACCCGGGCTTCAGCGGCTCGATCTCGATCGGCGGGCTGTACCCGGATCTGGTCGGCGTCGACCAGTTCGGGCAGGAGGTCCACCTGTACGACCTCGCCGGCGGGGGCGTGCCGGTCGTGGTGGACTTCTCGACCGTGTGGTGCCCGCCCTGCAACGACTGGGCCGACTACCTGGCCGGGATCGAGACCGTGAACAACGCCTGGGTGAACGCGCCGAACATCCGGGCGGCGGTGGAGTCGGGGGAGGTCCGCTGGGTCACGGTCCTGCTCGAGAACATCAGCGGTGGGGAGCCCACCGACCAGGACGCCGTGAGCTGGTCCGAGGTCCATCCGGACGACCGGATCCCGGTCCTCATCCCGGGCAACCCGTCGGCGCCGGTGCACTTCGGCGGGATCAACTTCTACCCGACGATGATGGTCCTCGACGACGACATGACCGTGCAGGACTACGACTACTTCTGTCTCTTATACACAT
>JBEBJW010000444.1:0-6078 GCA_040079715.1 Myxococcota bacterium
GCGCGGCCAGCTCCGCGGTCGCGAACGCCGCCTGGAAGTTCAGCCCGCCGATCGGCCCCGTCAGGTCGAGCAGCTCGCCGAACACGTACAGGCCGGGGTGCCGGTGGACCTCGAGGGTCCTGGGATCCACCTCCGACAGCGCGAGGCCGCCGCCGGTCACCTCCGCCTCGTCCCACCCGAGGGTCCCGGCGATCGGCACCCGCAGCCCCTTCAGCGCGTCGGCCAGCCGATTGCGCACCTTGCGCTCCACCTGGTGCAGCGGGGGGTTGTCGGCGGAGATCCCGGCTTGCCGGATCACCGCCGCCAGCAACCGGGCGGGGATCGGCTCCCGACCGCGCAGGCCGGCCTCGAGCACCCGGGCGAGGTGCGGCCCGCCGGGGCGACCGGCGGCGGCGAGCAGCTCGGCCCGCACGGCGTCGAGGTCCTGGTGGGGGAGCAGGTCGATCGCGACCGTCCACCGCGCCTCCGGGCGCTGGGCCACGTGGATCGACAGGTCCATCGTGCCCGGTCCGGACAACCCGCGGTGGGTGAACAGCACCGGCCGGGCGCGGCGGGCGACCACCCGGTCGGTCGGGTCGAGCAGCCGCGCGACGGTGTCCTGCACCGCGATCCCGGACAGCGCGTGCACCCACGGCTCATCGCTGGCCAGCGGTACCAACGCAGGCACCGGCGGAACCACCGTCAACCCGAGCTCGCGAAGCCACCGGTACCCGTCTCCGGTGGTGCCGGTCCGGGGGTACGATTGGCCTCCAGGGCACACGAGCACCGCCGGCGCGTCGACCGGTCCGGCCGAGGTCCCGACCCGCCACCCGCCCTCGATCCGCGCGAGGCCGGTCACCTCGGTCCGGTACCACAGCGCGACCCCGGCGAACTCGGCGTCCTCGAGCAGCGCGTTGCGGACGTCGGTCGCCCGCTGGGAGGCCGGGAACACCTTCTCGAGCCCGGGCTCCTCGACCGTCGGCACGCCGAGCGCCAGGAACCGCGCCCGGACCGCGGCCGGGGTCAGCGCGCGCAGCGCCGGGGTCACGAACGCCTCGCCCGGCCCGAACAGGCGCGCCGCCTCGGTCGGCCCGAGGGTGGTGGTCAGGTTGCACCGGGTGCCGCCGCTCGCGAGGATCTTGGTCCCCGCGCGGACGGTCTTCTCGACCAGGATCACCCGCTTGCCCGCCCGGGCGACGGCCGCTGCGGCCCACAGCCCGGCCGCCCCGGCCCCGACGATGACCGCGTCCGCGTCCAGCGTGCCCCCGGGCGCGCGTAACCCGTTACACGGGGGCGATGCTTCGGCTCGACGAGCGTATCCCCGAGAAAGGCTTCCGATCCGCCGACGAGATGCTCGACGTGTTCCTCGCGTGGGTGTCGGACCTCGGTCTGTCGCTGTACGCGCACCAGCAGGACGCGATCCTCGAGCTGTTCGGCGGCAACCACGTCGTCCTCGACGCCCCCACCGGGTCCGGCAAGTCGATGGTGGCGTTGGCGCTCCACTTCAAGACGTTCGCCGAAGTCGGCAAGGCCTGGTACACCGCCCCGGTCAAGGCGCTCGTGTCCCAGAAGTTCTTCGAGCTGTGCGACGTGTTCGGCCCGGAGAACGTCGGGATGATGACCGGCGACGGGGCGGTGAACCGCGACGCGCCGATCGTGTGCTGCACGGCGGAGATCCTCGCGAACCTCGCCCTGCGCGAGGGCAGCGACGCGAAGGCCACCAGCGTGGTGATGGACGAGTTCCACTACTACGGCGACCGCGATCGCGGGATGGCGTGGCAGATCCCGCTGCTGATGCTGCCGAACACCACGTTCCTGTTGATGTCGGCCACCCTCGGCGACACGACGGCGATCCGCGACGATCTCACCGAGCGCACCGGCAAGCCCGTCGCCGAGATCAAGGGCGCCCACCGCCCGGTGCCGCTCGAGTTCACCTACAGCATGCGCCCGATCCACGAGGCGCTCGCCGACCTCGTCCGCAGCGCGAAGTCCCCGATCTACGTCGTGCACTTCACCCAGATGGCCGCGACCGAGCAGGCGCAGGCGCTGATGAGCGTCGACTGGTGCTCGAAGGAGGAGAAGAAGGCGATCGCCGACGCGGTCCGCGGGTTCGGGTTCCACAGCCCGTTCGGCCCCACGATCCGGCGGTACGTGCTGCACGGGATCGGCCTCCACCACGCCGGGCTGCTCCCGCGGTACCGCCTGCTGGTCGAGCGGCTCGCGCAGCAGGGCCTGCTGAAGGTGATCTGCGGCACGGACACCCTCGGCGTCGGGATCAACGTCCCGATCCGCACCGTGCTGTTCACCCAGCTGTGCAAGTACGACGGCGAGAAGGTCGTGATCCTGCCGGTGCGGGACTTCAAGCAGATCGCCGGCCGCGCCGGTCGCGCCGGATTCGACACGGTCGGGTACGTGGTCGCCCAGGCGCCGGCCCACGTGATCGAGAACGCCAAGGTCCACGTCACCGATCCGAAGCGTCGGAAGAAGATCGTCAAGGCCCAGCCGCCGACCAAGGGGTACAAGCACTGGGACGAGGACACGTTCCGCCAGCTGGTCGACCGGCCACCGGAGCGGCTCGAGAGCCGATTCACCGTCGATCACGGGCGGTTGCTGTCGCTGATGCAGCACGCGAGCGAGACCCAGGGCGACCCGAAGCTCGGGTTCGACGCCCTGCTCGACCTGATCGACCGCAGTCACCTCCCCCCGAACAAGCGGCTCGAGCTGCGGACCGCCGCGGCGGCGTTGGTCGACCAGCTCGAGCACGTCGGGATCCTGACCCGGACCGACGGGCAGTGGGTGCTCGATCCCACCCTCCAGCACGACTTCTCGCTCCACCACTCGCTGTCGCTGTTCCTGCTCGACGCGCTCGCGACGCTCGATCCAAAGTCGCCGACCCACGCGCTCGACGTGGTCACCTGGGTCGAGGCGATCCTCGAGCACCCGCGCCCGGTGCTGTTCCGGCAGGTCGACCGCGCGAAGGGCCAGTTGATCGCCGAGCTCAAGATGGCCGGCGTCCCGTACGAGGAGCGGATCGAGGCCCTCGAGGAGGTCAGCTGGCCCAAGCCGCTCGGCGAGCAGATCTACGCGTTCTACAACGCGTACCACGAGCGCCACCCGTGGGTCGGCGGCGAGGCGATCCGCCCGAAGTCGGTCGCGCGCGAGATGGTCGAGACCTACGCCTCGTTCGCCCAGTACGTGAACGAGCTCGGCCTGCAGCGCGCCGAGGGGGTCCTCCTCCGCTATCTGTCCGAGGTGTACAAGGCGCTGGTCCAGAACGTGCCGACCGAGCACCACACCGAGCTCCTGCTCGACGTGATCGCGTACTTCCGGGCGATGCTCGCCCACGTCGACTCGAGCCTGCTGACCGAGTGGGAGCAGCTCCTCGCCGGCGCCGACGCGGTCGCGGTCGAGCACAAGATCGACATCTCGGCCGATCGGCGGCGGTTCACCGCCCGGGTCCGGGCCGAGCTGCACGCGCTGATCCGCGCGTTCGCGACCCGCGACTGGGACGAGGCGGAGGCGTGCGTCCGGGGCGCAGTGTGGTCCGCCGACCGGATCCAGGCCGCGGTCGCGCCGTTCTTCGACCAGCTCGGCGAGGTGGCGTTCGATCAGCGGGCGCGGTTCGCCGAGTACACCCAGGTCACCGCGGTCGGGCCGTACCAGTGGGAGGTCCGCCAGCGGATCCTGCCGAAGCTCGCCCGGACCACCGAGACCTACGATGTCGAGGGGCACGAGGACGAGGAGGCCGACCTCGGCGCGTGGTTCGTCGAGGGTCGGATCGATCTGCGGGCCGACACCAACCCGGAGGGCCCGCTGGTGGAGCTCACTGCGATCGGGGAGTAGCGAATGGGTCTGAACGACGTGGGAATTCCGGATCCGGGCCTCGACCCGCGCGAGACCGAGGCGGTGGTCGTGGCGCTCGGGATCGCCGGGCTGGCGCGGGGCAAGCTGCCGGCGGGCGGGCTGTCGGACCTCGAGCACGACACGCTCCTCGGCGCGCTCCACGCGACCGCCTGGTTCCGCGACGTGTCGCGCGGGGCGGTCGAGACGGCGTTCCGGCGCGGCCTCGCGCGGGCGGGAGAGGTGGTCGCGCGGACCGGGGGCGATCACGCGCGGCTGGTGGCCGAGATCCGGGCCCTCGGGATCGACGCCGCGATCGCCGAGCCGGTGGTGTGCCTGGCGGTGGTGATCGGCGCGGTCGACGCCGCCCGCGGTCCGACCGGGGACGAGGGGCTGTCGGTGCTGCTCGAAGCGCTGCAGATCGCGCCCGAGCGCGCGGACGTGCTGCTCCACGAGGCCTTCGTCGGGGGAGCCCAACCCTGAGGCTTCGACGGTGGGCCCATCCTCGAGGTGTTCGCGGAGCGTCCACCCGAGGCCCCCCGCGCCGGCGCCGTTGCGCTACCATCCGGTCCGGCTGGGAGGTCCCGTGCTGAAACCGACGTTGCCGCCGTACGATCTGGCCGAGTGGCGCGCGAAGCCGTTCCGGGATCGGCTCGAGTGGGTCTGCGGCGCGTGGGCGATCCAGGGCTACGGCAGCCCGCTCGCGGTGTACGGGCTGTACCTCGCGAAGATCGCGGTGTACTGTGTGGTATGGGCGTGGTTCTGCACGTTCACCCCCGGGTTCCGACTGTCCGAGATCACGGGATGGTGGGCCACCGACGTGGCGTTCCACAAGGCGATCGTGTTCACGATGCTGTTCGAGGGGCTCGGCCTCGGATGCGGCAGCGGGCCGCTGACCGGCCGGTACGTGCCCCCGATCGGCGGGGCGCTGTACTTCCTCCGCCCCGGCACCACCAAGCTGCCGTTGGTCCGGCTGCCGGTGATCGGCGGCGATCGACGCACGGTGCTGGACGTGGTCCTGTACGGCGCGGTGATCGTCCAACTGGTGCGGATCCTGGTCGCGCCGGCGGTGACCCCGTCCCTGATCGTGCCGGTGCTGATCGCGGTCCCGGTGCTCGGGTTGCTCGATCGGACGTTGTTCCTCGTGTTCCGGTCGGAGCACTACCTGTCGGTGCTGGTGTGCCTGCTGTTCGCCGATTGGCTGCCGGCGGCGAAGGTCGTGTGGCTCGCGATCTGGTGGTGGGCGGCGACGTCCAAGGTGAACCGTCACTTCCCGGCCGTGATGTGCGTGATGGTCAGCAACAGCCCGGTGATGCCCCAGGCGCTGAAGAAGCAGATGTACCGGGCGTACCCGTCCGATCTGCGTCCGTCGGCGCTCGCGACCCGGCTCGCCCACTTCGGCACGGTGGCCGAGTACGTGTTCCCGCTGGTGCTCGCGTTGGCCGTCGGCGGGCCGATCACCGCGATCACCCTCGCGTTCGCGACCGTGTTCCACGCGTTCATCCTGTCGGAGGTCCCGATGGGGGTCCCGCTCGAGTGGAACGTGATCATGGTGTACGGGGCGTGGGTGCTGTTCGGGGTCCACGCCGACGTGCGCGCGTGGGGGATCCACGACCCGGCGCTGTGGGCGTGGCTGGTCGGGTTCCACCTCGCGCTCCCGCTGTACGGCAGCCTGTACCCGGGGCGGGTGTCGTTCCTGCTCGCGATGCGGTACTACGCCGGCAATTGGGCGTACAGCGTGTGGCTGTTCCGCGGGAACGCGGCCGAGAAGCTCGATCGGCACCTGGTGAAGTGGTCGATGCGGGTCCAGCGCCAGCTCGCCCTGCTGTACGACGCCGACACGATCGACGCCCTGATGTCGAAGGTCGTCGCGTTCCGGGCGATGCACCTGCACGGCCGGGCGCTGCGGGACCTCGTGCCGCGGGCGGTCGACGACATCGACCAGTACGAGTGGCTCGACGGCGAGATCGTCGCCGGGATGGTCGTCGGGTGGAACTTCGGCGAGGGCCACCTCCACGATCTGCGCCTGCTGCGGGCGATTCAGACCCAGTGTCGGTTCGAGCCCGGCGAGCTGCGGGTGATCCTGGTCGAGTCGCAGCCGCTCCACCGCGGGACCCAGGCGTGGACGATCGCCGACGCGGCGGACGGGGTGCTCGCGACCGGGGAGGTCGTGGTCGCCGAGCTGGCCGAGCTCCAGCCGTGGCCGGACGCGATCAGCGCCGCATCAACGCCAGCGCCAGCGTGACCCCGTACACGACC
>JBEBJW010000445.1:0-6064 GCA_040079715.1 Myxococcota bacterium
TCGCGGGGTTGGGGCGTCGGCGCCCCGGTGTGCCGCGGCGGGAATGTCGCACCGCACGGCCGACGATCGGCTTCCGACCGAACTGATGGCTTGGCACGGTCGGTGCAACGGAGAGACGTCGACACCGGTGGCGTCGGGGGGCGTCCCGGTGATCAACCCGAGTCCGGCAACGGCGGCTCCGCGCCATTCCCCGCACCGCGTGAGCCGCCTTGCCGGACCAACACCCCGCTCTCCGCGCGTCCGCTCGGCGTGGTATTGGGACGTGCGAGGTGTCGATGTCCCGCGACGGTGAACGCAACGACGACGCTGACCTCGACGTCCCTGGCGACGACGCTGGCCTGGACGTCCCTGGCGTCGACGGCGCTGCGGCCGACGCGGCGGCGTCCGGGGCGCCCGTGACCGAGCCCGAGCCGCCCCCGGTGATCCCCGCTGTGATCCCCGCTGCCGTCGCTCCGGCGGCGTCGTCCGGGGTGACCCGGGCCGACCCGTTCGACCGGGCGCGGTCCGCGATCCGGGAGGCCCGGATCGCCCGCGGCCTCGATCCGGACGACGACGAGGACCCGATCCCGGACCCGTACGTGTCGGCGGACCCGCTGGCGCGGGCGCGGGCGGCCCTCGATCGGGCGGCGGCAGCCCGGGACGAGGTCGCGAAGGGCGGCCGGGCGGGGCTCGAGCGCGAGGCGCGGGCCCGCGAGGAGCTCGACCGGCTCAAGGCGATGCGCGACGGTGGGGCGAGCGCTGGAGGCGCAGCGGGCTCCGGCGGTCCGGGTCCGGGCGCTGGCTCGGGCGACGCCCCCGCCGACTCCCCGATGGTTGGGCCTCCGGCCCCGAAGCCGCGCCGGCTGTAGGCCGCTCGGCGGTCAGCGGACCCCGGCGATCAGCCCGTCGACCAGCAACCCGACGAGATCCTCGCGGTAGCCCTCGTCCTTCTCGTCCAGGGTCACCACCCGCGGGGTGGCGAGGGCGAGGAACACCTCGGTCGGCTCGCCGCCATCGATGAGGTTCAAGTACACCTCGGCGTGGGCGTCGCCGGACTCGAGCGTGAGCTTCGAGATCGCCCAGTTGTACGACAGGTGGACCGCTCGCCCCGACGGGGCCGGGCACGGCACCCCGAGCCAAGCGGCGACCTCGGCGGCGAACGCGAGGGCCGCGCCCCGGTCGTGGACCAGCAGCCCTCCCTCGACCCACCGGTCCCAGTCCGTGCCCGGGATCGGCAACGGGAGGGTCAGGTACACCGTGGCGGCGGTGCCCTGGCCGGTCGGGCGGGTCCGCAGGCCGAACTGTCCGGTGACCATCCGCCCGGTGAGCGGCAGCCCGTCCATCAGCGCGCGACCTCGACCTCGCGGACGGGCTCCGGGGTCATCTGGGCCGACAGCACCGCCCGCAGGCCCTGGCGGACCACCCGGACGATCAGCTCGACCTCCTCGCTGGTGATCGCGAAGTGCGGCGTGAACCGGAGCGCGTTCGCGCCGCCGTGGATCACCCCGAGCCCGTGCCGACGGCACCAGGTCTCGAGCCCGTCGAACCCGACGACCGCGAGCTTGTTCGGGTCGATGTGCGCCGCGACGAGCAGCCCGGTGCCCTGGACCCGGGTGATCACGTCGGGGAACTCGCGCCGGAGCTCGAGCAGCCGACCGACGAGCTCCGCGCCGCGGGCCCGGATGTTCTCGCGCAGGTCGTCGGTGATCTGGTCGAGCACCGTGGTGCCCACCTCGAGCGCGCGCGGGTTCGCGGTCATCGTGTTGCCGTACACGCCGCGGACGTACAGGTGGGCGGCCCGCTCGGACAGCCCGAGCACCGACAGCGGGTACTGGCCGCCGTTCAGCGCCTTGCTCCACGACTCCATGTCCGGCATCTCGCAGTCTTCGAACCCCGGGTAGTCGACGATCGACAGGTACCCGGTGCCGCGGAACCCGGCCTGGATCGAGTCGACGATCAGCACGCTGTGGTGCTGCTTCGTCAGCCGGCGCGCCGCGTCGTAGAACAGGCGGCTCGTGCTCTCGCCGGGGTTGCCTTCGCCCATCACCGGCTCGATCAGCAGGGCCTCGACGAACACCTTGTCCCGTTCGGCGTCGGCGAACAGCTGCTCGAGTGCGATCACGTCGTTCGGCGGCACCACGATCAGGTTGTCCCGCTCGGCGAACGAGGCGAGGTGCTCGCGGTACTTCGGCAGGGTCGAGTGGCTGGCCTGGGCCGGCCGATCGGTCCGCCCGTGGAAGCTGCCCTGGAGCGAGGCGACCTTGATCGTCCACCCCTCGCGGGCGCCGCCCGGACCGGTCAGCTTCTTCGCGTTCACGTCGGCGATCCGGAACGCGATCGTCATCGCCTCGGACCCGGAGTTCATGCAGACGAACTTGTCGAACGGACACAGCCCGCGCTTCTGGCCGACCTCGCGCCGGAGCGCGTCGGTGAACCGCTTGTGGCTGAACGACGGCGTCATCACGTTCGCCATCACGTACGGAGGCGCCATCGCCTTGAGCACCGCGTCCGGCGCGTGCCCGAACCCGATCATCCCGTACCCGCCGTTGTCGTGGATCACCGCGCCGTGGGTGGTGACGAGCCACGGGCCGCGGGCGGAGAGCGGGACGTACGGGTTGATCGTGTCGGCGGCGTAGAAGTTGAGCAGATCGTCCTGCAGCTCGTCGATCAGATCGGCTTCGTCCTCGCGCAGCAGGTCACCCCACTCTCCCCGCAGCGACAAGTGCTGCGCGTACGCCTCGTCGATCGCCAGCCCGAGCGAGGGATCGCGATCGATGAACCGCTCGACGACTTCGTCTTCGAGACCCACGGTCCGCCGGCGCCCGCCGAACCCCTGGATCTCACGGAGCCGCTCGATTCGCGTCGACAATGCACACCGTCCTGTGGTGGGGAAACCCTTCTTAGCCGGCCCACCACCGGGGCGGCCAGCGACGGACCGTTCCCCTCGGTCGCCGTCCGGCCCCGACCCTGCCAGCACCGCGGAGTCGCGTGGGTTACGCCGGGGCACCCCGGAGGAGCTCTCGTCCATGGCCTCGTCGCTGCTGGTCTGCCACCCGAGCCGCCCGTTCTCGGTCGACGCGACCACGCTGGGGGTGTCGGAGGCCGACCTCGACGCGCTCCCGTGGGCCCGCGTCGCGGCGGCGATGCGCGACCTCGAGGCGGGCGGGATCGCCAACCCGGACGAGAAGCGCCAGGTCGGTCACTACTGGCTCCGGGCCCCGGAGCGGGCGCCCACCGTGCGGATCGGCCAGGCGATCGGCGAGACGGTCGAGGCGGTCACCACGTTCGCCGACGCGGTCCGCGCGGGCGCGGTCGGCGCCGACGGTCGCCAGTTCACCGACGTGCTCCACGTGGGGATCGGCGGGTCGGCCCTCGGTCCGAACCTGGTGGTCGACGCGCTCGCCGACGGCGAGGGGCTCCGGGTCACGTTCGTCGACAACACCGATCCGGACGGGATCGAGCGGATCCTCCGGCGCCTCGGGGATCGGCTCGCATCGACGCTGGTCGTGGTCGTCAGCAAGTCCGGCGGCACCCCCGAGACGGCGAACGGCGCGAAGCTGGTGGTCGATCGCCTGATCGCGCGCGGGCTGTCGGTCGGGCCGCGGATGGTCGCGATCACCCAGGAAGGCAGCGTGCTCGACCGGCAAGCCGTCGCCGAGCGCTGGCTCCGGCGGTTCCCGATGTGGGACTGGGTCGGCGGGCGGGTGTCGGTGACCGCGGCGGTCGGCCTGCTCCCCGGGGCCCTCGCCGGGGTCGACGTCCACGCGTTCCTCCGCGGCGCGCGCGACATGGACGACTGGACCCGCCAGGAGGACTGGCGGTCGAACCCGGCGGCGCTGCTCGCGGGCGGCTGGCACGTCGTCGGGGGCGGGCGCGGCGACCGGAACATGGTGGTCCTGCCGTACTCGGACCGGCTGGTGTTGCTGTCCCGGTACCTCCAGCAGGTCGTGATGGAGTCGCTCGGCAAGAAGCTCGACCTGAAGGGGCGCGAGGTCCACCAGGGCATCAGCGTGTACGGCAACAAGGGCTCGACCGACCAGCACGCCTACGTCCAGCAGCTCCGCGACGGTCGGAACGACTTCTTCGTCCAGTTCGTCCAGGTCCTGTCGGACGGGATCGGCAGCGCGGCCGACGTCGGCGGAGGCGCGACCGCCGGCGACTACCTCCAGGGGTTCCTGCTCGGCACCCGGCAGGCCCTGCGCGACGAGGGGCGCCCGAGCGCCGTCGTCACCCTGCCCGAGGTCTCGGCGTACGAGCTCGGCGCGGTCGTGGCGCTGTTCGAGCGCGCGGTCGGGCTGTACGGCTCGCTGGTCGGGATCAACGCGTACCACCAGCCGGGGGTCGAGGCCGGAAAGTCCGCCGCCAAGGCGGTGCTCGACATCGGCAAGGCGGTGCGGGCCGCCGTCGGCTCCGAGTGGCGGAGCGCGGACGAGCTCGCCGCCGCAGCTGGGGCCGATCCGAACGTCGTGTTCCACCTGCTCGAGAAGCTCGCCGCGACCGGTCGGATCGCCCGTCGAGGCTCCGGCGGCGGGGCCGTGTACCGGACCGTCACGTGAAGCGCCGGGCGAGCGGGGTGCTGCTCCACCCCACGTCGCTGCCCGGTCCGTACGGGATCGGCGACGTGGGGCCCGGGGCGCGCGGGTTCCTCCAGTGGCTCGACGCGGCCGGCCAGCGGATCTGGCAGGTGCTGCCGCTGAACCCGGTCGACCACGCCGGGTGCCCGTACGCGTCGCCGAGCGCGTTCGCGAGCGAGCCGCTGCTGCTGTCGATCGACGATCTGGTCGACGATCGGCTGCTACGCAGCGCCGAGAAGCCGTACGCCCCGGATCGCGCCGGTCGGGTCGACTGGGCGGGGGTCCGCGCGCGGAAGGGCGCCGCGCTCCGGTTGGCGGCCGATCGCCTCCGGACCGAGGTCGACCTGCGGGCGTGGGCTCAGACGCAGCCGGAGCTCGCGACCTGGGCGACGTACAAGGCGCTCGCAGACGAGCTCGGCGCCCCGTGGCCCGTCTGGCCGGAGGCGCTCCGGGATCGCGCGCCGGACGCGCTGGCCGCCGCTGCGGATCGCCTGGCGGGGCCGATCGAGCGGGAGCTCGCGCTCCAGTGGCTGTTCGATCGCCAATGGGACCGCCTCCGGACCGAAGCAAAGGGCAGGGGGATCGCGCTGTGGGGCGACGTGCCGATCTTCGTCGGGTTGGCGTGCGCGGACCCGTGGTCGGCCCCGTGGCGGTGGCGTCTCGACGGCGACCGGCGTCCGGTGGTCGTCAGCGGGGTCCCGCCCGACGCGTTCTCGGTCGACGGCCAGCTGTGGGGCCACCCGCTGTACGACGAGGAGGCCCACCGGCGCGAGGGGTTCACCTGGTGGATCGCCCGGATGCGGCGGGTGCTCACCCAGGTCGACCGGGTCCGGATCGACCACTTCCGCGGGTTCGAGGCGGTGTGGGAGGTCGCGGCGCACGCCACCGACGCCCGCGGCGGCCGGTGGATCCCGGGACCTGGCCGCCCGCTGCTCGACGCGCTCCGGGCCGCGTTCGGCGACCCGCGCACCGGTGAGATGCCGTTCGTGGCCGAAGACCTCGGGGTGATCACCGACGACGTGAAGGCGCTCCGGGACGCGTACCACCTGCCGGGGATGGTGATCCTCCAGTTCGCGTTCAACGGGGACGCGCTGGACCGCGGGCGGCACGATCACGGGTACCTGCCGCACAACCACCGCCCGCACCAGGTCTGCTACACCGGCACCCACGACAACGACACCGCCCTCGGGTGGTACCGGGGGACGGACGAGGGCACCCGCGGGCACGTCCGCGAGTACCTCGCCGCCTCGGACGACGATCAGCCGTGGGCGCTGGTCCGGGCCGCGCTCCGGTCGGTGTGCGACACCGTGGTCGTCCCGATCCAGGACCTGCTCGGCAAGGGGTCGGAGGCGCGGGTCAACGTCCCCGGGCGGGTCGACGGCAACTGGAGCTGGCGGATGGACGACGAGCCGCTGTCCCTGTCGCTCGCCGGCCGGGTCGCCCACGAGGTCCTGCTGTCCGGGAGGTCGCGATGATCGTGTTCGGCACGCGTCGGTTCGGGTGGGTCGATC
>JBEBJW010000446.1:0-6059 GCA_040079715.1 Myxococcota bacterium
GGGTTGGCACAGGACGCCGGCGGCGTGGGGTCGGCGATCGGGCTCCGGTCTCGCGAGCACGAGCTGCAAGCCCTCGACGCAGCGGTCGGCCAGGCCGCGAGCGCGGCGCCGGCGATCCGGCGGCGACCGATCCACCGGGCGCGGGAGGTGGTTCGGGCGGTCCCGCGAGACCACGGACCGCGATCGGCGGCGGATGCCCGGTGGTTGGCGACCCACCCGCTCCAGGCGCTGCGGGCCGGCGGCGGTGGCCGACCGGTGGGGGTGGTCCGTGAACGCAGCGCCGACCTCGACACGCTCGAGAACCGCGGGGTCCTCGCAGCGTACGATCGGCTGGAGGAGTCGGTGGGCGCGCTGCGCTCGGTGGTCGACCACGAGGTCGCGCGGATGGAGGCCGGGCGGGCGGCCCGCGAGGCGTTCCTCACGGAGTCGTCGAACCTGTGGGTGGAGCGGGACCAGCCGCGGTTCGAGGCGCTCACCCGCCGACGGACCCGGCTGGGGGTGATGTCGAGCGAGATCACCGCGACCCGGACCCGCGCTGGCCTGCCCGACCTGCGGCCGCGAGGACGGCGGATGGTCAGGACCGCCCGAGTGGACGCGGAGCCCGCATACTGGGCGACCTTCCGTGCGTTCCAGGTGGCGGAGCAAGCCCGGGTCGGCGACGCGCCGCCAGCGCCGGCGTCGGTCCGCGCGCTCGACGAGCTGTGGGAGCTGTGGGTGGCGGTGGCCCTGCTGCAGGAGCTGGGCGACGTGCTCGGGCCGCCGGTCGAGGGGCGTCTGATCGACGCCGGGTGGTTCGCGACGCTGCGGCGGGGCGAGCTCGCACGGTGGGCGGAGCCGCGGCGCGAGGTTCGGGTCCTGTACGAGCCGGAGTACGCGTTCCGGCAGGGCGAGATCCGCAAGCTGCATCCGGGTCGGCCGTGGCGACCGGACCTGGTGATCGAGGTACGGTGGGCCGACGGCACGGTGGACCTGCACGTGTTCGACGCGAAGTACCGGCTGGAGAACGGTGGCCCGCCGAAGGAGGCGCTCCGAGAGCTGTGGTGGCGGTACGGCGAGGGCATCGGCGCGCCCGACGGGCGGCCGCTGGTGCGCTCGCTGTGGGCGGTGGCGCCGGGAGACGGGTTGTGGCTGGTGGGGCCGGGCATGCTCGACGAGGAGTGGCCGGTGGAGCGCCTGCGGGGCGGGTGCGTCTCCGTAGGGCCCGGCAGGTCGAGAAACCTCCGAAATGTTGCGCGTCCCATGCTGTGGATCCTTGACTCAGAGTAGCCGAGCTGTGCTATCGTCGTTGCACAAGTTGGACGATCATCGCCATGTCCACGACTCTGGAAGCCGAGACGCAACCGATCACGGATGCCGACGCGCTGCGCCAAGGCGACATCTTCGAGTGGATGACGACCCATCAGGATCCGCCCTGGCGACGCTGGGGCCTCGTCGTGACTGCCGACTGCGACATCGTTCAACGGAAGCACGGTAACGTTCTATCGTACGTCCCCCTGATCAGGACCTCGGACTACACCCGGCTCTTCATGCTGCCCCCGCTGCTGGAGAAGGCCCTCTCGGTCCGACACCAACAGATGATGAGTGCGGTTCATGCCCTGCAGGCGAGGTATCGCCCAGAGTTTCCGGATCCACTGAGTGCGGAGGCGATTGAGACGCTTCTGTACGGCGACGGCCCGGATATCGTGCTTGACACTCTCGAGGTGCCGCCAGGCGAGCAACGAGACCGCGCCTATCAGGCTCTAGCTGATGTCGCTGACGCGGTACACGCACAACGTGACGGCAACATGAACGCTGTATTCAATGCAATTGTCCGTTTGCGCGGTGGCACGCCGCAGAACAAGGATGCGCTCCGCACACAAATCGAGGACAAATTCGCGAGGCTGCCCGGAGATGCTTTCTTCATCGGACGCATCCAAGGGGCCGATGACAGCGGGTTCGTTGCCTATTTGCGCCTCGTACGCGAACTCTCGATTCCCGCGATCGCCCTAAAGACGCCAGATCTCCAGCGAGACGGCGTTTCAGCTCGGCGTCTTTCGCGGTTGGCAGCGCCGTTCTTGTATAGACTCACTCAGCAACTGGGCGACGTGTTCTCGTCAATTGGCCTTCCTCAGGCCTATGAGAACGCGCGGAGAGAACACGTCTCCTCGATGTGGTCGGCCGCAACGAACACCTTCGGAACGATCTAATGGATTGCGTGTTCACGCCACGGTCCCTTCAGGCTTGCCTGGCCTGGGCGGATTCGGACGATTGGTTCATGAAACTCGAAGTGCCAAACACGGGGTCATGGGAGGTTTTAGCGGAGAACGGCCCAACCGCACAGTACGTCATTCATCGGGAGGATGACGCAGCTGCCCCTCGCGTCGTGTTGATTGACAACGGCAACGGCCCATTCGGCGATCTACCTGCGGAGGCTGTACGTGTGGCCGCTCAGCGGGTTGTGCGAGCTGCCATCGAATCACAACGCCCGCCCCTGCACCTCCCGTGGGGCGAGTATCACCACGGGAGCTTCACCGCATTTTTCGCGGTGCCAGACCGTTTCGGTGCGTACCGCTGGATCATGGAGACCGACAAGACGCCTGCTAGCCGTGACACTTGCTTCTGGAAGATCACGACATCTGAGGATCCAACCCAGTTGCAGGAGTACCGTCCTGATTCCGAACGATACAAGAAGGCAATCGACGGCTGGACCAAGGCGGCAGCTACGGTCGCGAGACGGTTCTCCAGCATCCCTCCCGCGCCCACGACAGAAGCGCTGGACCACTCTGTCGATCTCGACGCTGTATCCTTCAGAGCCGTAACGCAGTACCGAAACTACTCGATGTGGCTTGACGAACTGACGGAGAAACAGCGGGAGTTCGTGGAGCACGATACCGAGCACGCCGTCAAGCTGCGCGGTCCTGCGGGAAGTGGCAAGACGCTAGCGCTGGAAATGAAGCTCCTCCGAGAACTCTACGCTGCTCGTGCCTCCGGGAAGTCGCCTCGAATCCTGTTCGCGACGCACAGCTGGTCGATGGCGGAACAAGTAGATGATGCACTTCGCGCGCTCGACGAGTCTGGTGACTTGGGCAACATTGAAGTGCTTCCGCTTGTCGCAGTGGCTCAGGCGCGAATGCCGACCGAGCGGCTCGGCGGATTCGGCCTCCTTGGGGAGGACAGCCTCACGGGCAAGCGGCTGCAACTCGACAAGATTTCGGACGGCGTAGCACGCCTCAAGATGGGCGACTGGCTTCTGTACCGGAGCCGCGTGACGCCGGCTTTCCGAGATCGCATGGAAGCAGCGAATGGAACGGCCGAGAACCGGTCGCTCGTCTGGGACCTGATGAATGAGTTCGCATCTGTGCTGTCTGCAAACGGAATTCTTCCGGGCGTCAACGCGGAGCGGCGATACTTTGGCGTTCTTCGTAGCGGCTGGATGATGCCGCTCGACAACGACGTCGAGAAGCGCGTGGTTCTTCAGCTTTACACCAGCTACGTTGGTGCGCTCAAGGGTGCCGGGCTGCTCACCACGGACCAGCTGATCTACGACTATCATAGTTTCTTGGAGACATTTGCCTGGAATATCGCACGAGCAAAGGAGGGCTACGACTACATTTTCGTAGATGAGCTCCATCTGTTTGGCGAGCAGGAGCGCTTGGTCCTGCAGTACCTGACGCCCTCGGCCGACCAGTACCCTCGGCTATTCATGGCCCTCGATCCGCGTCAGTCCCCCACCGAAGTGTACGCTGGCTACGCCGGCACCGTGCCGAGGTCTGCGGACAGCGGAGAGGCGGACCGCGCCCTCGGAAAAACGGACCAGGTTGACCTGTCCGCGGTGCATCGGTTCTCTCCGGAAATTCTAGGCCTTGTGCGGCATCTGCACATGAGCTACCCCGCTCTGGAGATGGGCCCGGACTGGCAGCTCGACCTGAGTGCCGTGAGCTCCTATGCAGCTACTGGCGAGCGCCCAACTGTGGCCCGTCATGACAACGCAAGAGAGGAGGCCGCTGCAGTCGCTGCCGAGGCGCGGACACTCGCTTCAACGACGAACGGCCGCGTCGCAATTGTCCTTCTCGATCCGATGCAACTCGATGTATTCGAGGCGGCTGCGGGCAACATCGGGCTGAACGTCTCGGTAATCCGAGGGCGCAACGACGTCGACCAACTGCGCTACGCGAAAAAGAGTGTAGTTCTATCAGCGGCCGAGTACGTAGCTGGCCTGCAATTCAACACGGTAGTCTGTGCTGGTTTTGTAGATGGTGGACTGGGCGGTGCTGGCAGAGGATATCAACTTCGAAGATTCCTCTCGCTGCTGTATCTCGCGTTGTCTCGCGCGGAGACCACGGTACGAATCCACGTCAATCAGGAGAATGGAGGCGTTCCGAAGGTGATCGAGAGCGCCATGGCATCCGGACGTGCCGCATGGGCGACCGCCGAAAACGAGTGACGGCCCCGATTGGTCCGCTTCTGATCCAGGCCGTCTGCACCACAACCAGTGTCGTAGGCCGTTTCTCATGACGCTAATCGCGACCTGTGGCTATCGGTCGAAGGACCACATGTCAGCCCTCCGGCGCTTGTGGGCCGCTCGGGCCCATCATGAACAGCGTCACCTCCGCGTTCTTCGGCGCCACGCCGAGCCAGCATCCGGCGTCGCCCACTGGCCCTCGATCCTGGTGGAGGACGTGCGCGCCCACCGGCCGCCCGTCCGGCCCGAACTTTAGCGCCACCACCCGGTCGTGCCGGCGACCCGCGCACTCCACCGCGCAGAACACCGCGCGATGCGACTCCCCGTCCACCTCGGCCACGCCCGGATACCGCAACGCCACCGCGTCCGCCGGGCCGCGAGCCGCGATCGCGCGCACCAGGTCGTCGATCGGGAACGGGATGGTGCCGCGCAGGATGAAGTGCTCGACCTGCTGGCCCTTGAAGGCGAACACCTCGAACCCCATCGGGTACTGGTTCATCAGCTGTTGGTCGACCATGTTCCCCACGATGTCGGCGAACACCTGCGCCTGCAGCGGCGGCTGCGCGTTCAGCGTCGCCACTCCACAAAGGATCTCCGGCATCGTGTCGTTCGGCGTCAGCTCCTGGTGCGAGTCGCCCAGCTCGACCCCGGTGGTGTCGACCCACTCCCGAAGCCGCTCCTCCAGCGCTTCGAGGCCTTCGCCTTCCGCCTCTACCCAATCCCCGTGGAACACGCCGACCGACACCTGGTTGGTGCCGACCCGCCTGCGGGCTGTCCACCACCGCCCGGTCGGATGCGCGTACTCCAGCGCGACCACCGCCCGGTACTTGCCGCCCGCCTCCTCGACCGTGATCTCGCCCTCGCGGTACGACCGGACGATGTCGGGCTGGCGCGACACCATCAGGAACACCGCCGCGTGCTCGAGCTCGATCTTCGGCTCCAGCCTCAGCTCCAGCTTCCCGATCCGTTGCACGCCAACCCCGACGTGGACCATGCGCAGGGGGAGCTGACCGGTGAGCATCACCTCCTGCTCGATGGACCGCTTCCGCCAGTCTCGAGTCGCCGCAGCGTCGTGGACGTCGAGGTCGAACAGCGGGTGCTGCTCCAGGTTGAAGTGGAGGAGGTGCTGCTCGGCCATCGTGCCCCCGTCTGTCCGCCACCATACCCGACTTCGGGCCGGCACGGCCACACGCGCCGCAGTCTGCGCCCCTGACGCCAGAGATCGTCGATCGGCCGAAAATATCGTTCAAACGTCGTCCAACACCGGTATTTTCACTGGCTTCGAGGCCCACCCTCGCGGACCCCCTTTCGGCGATCCGCGGTCATTTTCTGGCCGTGCGTCCGGGTAGACCTCTTCCAGAACGCCGAAGATTACGTCAACCTGCCGCCCCACCTGTGGAGGGCCGTCCAGATGCCTCGTTCCAGCTCCCGAGCCCAGGTTCGAGCGGGGGAAACCACCCGCGCCCGAGCCGCTGCCAAACTCCGCGAGCGCGCCGCCCCCGTCCCGCTCAACGAGTGTGTGGTCTACGCCCGCGTCTCCAGCAAGGACCAGGAGAAGGAGGGCTTCAGCATCCCGTCCCAGCTCCGCCTGCTGCGCGACTACGCCGCGAACGCCGGC
>JBEBJW010000447.1:0-6056 GCA_040079715.1 Myxococcota bacterium
CATGAGGGGTGGGTCGCACGTTCTGGGGAGCGCGCGACTGCAGGATCGAGGTCAGTCGCCGATCCCGTGACCGATCCGCGTCCGCTGCACCTCCGTTCCGCCGACCCCGGCCGGGTGCGCGTCGACCGGGGATCGGGCCGGCGGTGCACCCGCACCGACGCACCGCGTCCGCTCCACGCCAGATAGGTCGAGCGCACGCCCATCCCCCGAGGTCCCGCGATGGATGTCTCCGCCCTGATCGACCTGGTCCGCGATCTCCACCGAGCCGCGATCCGGGTGGAGGACGCGACGCTGACCTCCGGCCACGCCCCGCTCCCCGAGCCCGACCGCGACGGTGACGGTGTCCCGGACGACGTCGACGACTGTCCGGACCTCGCCGACCCCGCGCAGCGCGACGTGTTCGCCCCCGCTGCCGTCGCGGTGCTGGACGAACCGATGGTGTGGGTGGCGATCGACGTCGACGGCGACGGCGCGGACGACCTGATCACCCGCACCATCCAAGCCGACGGTGAGGTGTGGGGGTGGCGGTCGATGGGGGCCGACGGCACGTTCGGGGCGACGACCCCGATCACGACCCTGCCCGCCGGGGTTCGATGGGTCAAGGCGGGCGACCTCGACGGGAACGCCACCGCCGACGTGGTCATCGCGTCGTCGTCGGGCGTGTCGTGGTACCGCGACGCCACCGAGCCGGCGATCCCGCTCCGCGATCGGAACACCCCCGCGCTGGCCCTGGTCGACATCGACGGCGACGCCGATCTCGACGTGGTCTACGGTGACCCGACCGGGTTGGGCTGGTCGGAGAACCTCGGAGGCACGTTCGGCTCGGAGAACGTCGTGTCGGGTGCGAACGGCAACCCGACCTCGATCCAAGCGGACGATTTCGACCTCGATGGTGACCAGGACTTGCTGGTCGGCGACTTCCATCGGGGGCAGGTGTGGTTCGACAACCTCGGCGGGGGCTCGTTCGCGCAGGGGATCCCCGTGCTCGACGGCGGTGGCGTGGGCAGCCTCGGCGACGTGGACGCCGACGGCGACGACGACCTGTTGGTGATGCGGCCGGGGAGCACGCTGGCGTTGTACGAGAACGTCGCGGGTCAGTTCACCCTGGGGGTCTCGGTCGGCGACGATCCCCTGACCGGGATGTTCGCCGATTGGGACGGCGATGGCGACGCCGACGTGATCACCTACGACTACGACGGGAACGGGCTGTTCCAGAGCGACGGGGCAGGCGCGTTCGTGGAGTGGCAGAGCGTCGATTCGGAGGGCCGGCCGTGGGTCGGCGACTTCGACGGCGACGGGGATCCGGACGTGTTCGCCGAGGGCACCGAGCTGTGGTCCGAGAACGTGTACGTCGCGATCACCGACGGCGACGGCGACGGCGTGTGCGACCCGAGCGACCAGTGCGAGGGCGACGACGCTGAGAGCGACGTCGACGCCGACGGGTGGTGCAGCGATCTCGACTGCGCCGACGACGACCCGACCCGGTACCCCGGCGCGCCCGAGCTGTGCGACCGCCTCGACGACGCCTGCACCGGCGAGCTGCCCGCGGACGAGTCGGACGCCGACGGCGACGGGTTCGCGGCCTGCGACGACTGCGACGACGCCGATCCGGGCCGCCACCCGGGTGCGAGCG
Source organism: Myxococcota bacterium (assembly GCA_040079715.1). Lineage (GTDB taxonomy): Bacteria > Myxococcota_A > UBA796 > UBA796 > JACKER01. The sequence continues at coordinate 1,634 of JBEBJW010000447.1, forward strand.
GGGCGTGCGACGGGGTGGACGCGAACTGCGACGGCGACCTCGACCCGACCGAGGACTGCCCGGCGGACGCGCCCGACCCGGCGGTGAGCGCCGAGCCCGAGCCCGAGCCCACCGGCTGCGGGTGCGGGTCGACCCCGGCGAGCGGAGCGTCGGTCCTCGCGGGGGCGCTCGCTGCAGTGGTCCTCCGGCGCCGCCCGGTTCGCGCTCCGACCTCGGCCTGATCGGCCGGGCGCCGTCAGAGTACGGTGGGCCCGTGCGCCGGCCCGACGCGCCGGCCCGACAGTGCGCCGGCCCGACAGTGCGCCGGCCGGCCCGACCGTGCGCCGGCCCGACAGTGCGCCGGCCCGACAGTGCGCCGAGGTCGCCGCCCGTCAGCTCGGCTCGAACGTGAGCGACACGCTGTTGATGCAGTACCGCTTGCCCGTCGGGGGCGGGCCGTCGTCGAACACGTGGCCGAGGTGCCCACCGCACCGCGCGCACACGACCTCCACCCGGTGCATCCCGTGGCTGTCGTCGGTCCGGGTGGCGACCGCCTCGGACGCCAGCGGATCGAAGAACGACGGCCAGCCGCAGTGGCTGTCGAACTTCTGGACCGAGGTGAACAACGGGGTGGCGCAGCCCGCGCACCGGTAGGTGCCCCGCTCGTGGTGGTTCCAGTACGCGCCGGTGAACGCGCGCTCGGTGCCCTGCTGCCGGAGCACGTGGTACTGAACCGGGGTCAATCGGCGCCGCCAGCCCGCGTCGTCGGCCGGTAGATCGTCGCTCACGAGTGCCTCCGGGAGGCGTGTAACTCCGGGATCCCTAGGACTGGGGGGTCCGTTCTCCGATAATCCGATCGAGGTCTCGATTGCGGAACACCCCGAGCGGTCCGCAGGTGCGGAGCGACATGATCCGGGACGTGGCGCGCGAAGCGCGCACGGAGCTCGACTCCATCCTCGGATTGGTCGCGATTCTGGACGAAGATCTGGCGACGGAGTTTCCGAACGCCGGGTCCGATCTGACCAAGATCAAGGACGCGTCCACTCGGGTGATGGAGCTGGTCGCCGTGCTGGAGGACCAGGTCGACTCGGCCCGCGACCTCGCCGGCCGCGATCCGCTGACCGGGATCCCGAACCGGCGCACGCTGATGGCCCACGCCGACGCGCTGTTCCGGTCGGAGACGCCGCTGTCGGTGCTGGTGATCGACGTGGACCGGTTCAAGGACGTGAACGACCGGTACGGGCACCTCGTCGGCGACGAGGTCCTGAAGATCGTGGTCGACCGGTGCCGGGGCGCGGTCCGCGACTCGGATCTCGTGGCGCGGTTCGCCGGCGACGAGTTCGTGATCCTGCTGCCGGAGAGCGGCTCGTTCGAGGCGCACCGGGTGGCGGGCCGGGTGATCCAGCAGATCACCGGGTCCGCGTTCGCGACCAGCAAGGGGCTCGTGCCGGTCACGGTCAGCGTCGGGGTGGCGACCCGCGAGGACGACGGGTCGATGGAGGCGCTGATGGCGCGGGCCGACGCCGCGATGTACTCGGCGAAGCAGGTCGGCGGCGCGCGGGCCTCCCGCCACGACTGACCCGCGGGTTCCCGCCGCTCGGCGCTGGCTCAGATCCCCGCTCCGTGGAGGACCGCCCGGATCCGCGCCGTCGGGTCGGGGTCCGCCCGGAGCGCCCGGCCGAGGGCGTGGAGCCCGTCCAGATCCGACGGGAGGTTCCACCGCGAGGCCGTCCCACTGAAGTTCGCGAACCCCGCGAGCCCCCGACAGGCCGCGAGCCGCTCGATCACCTCGACGAACGCGGGGGCGTACGGCGGCTCCCCGTCGCCGAAGCACAGCAACAGCAGCGCCGAGGTCAGCGCGTCGAGCGTGAACAGGTCCCGGCCCTCGAGGCGCGCCGCCAGCGGTCCGGCGTGCGCCATCGCCTCCGGGCTGCGGACGAGCGCGAGCCCGACCGACACGTTGCCGAGCACCGTCCCGTCGGTGAACGGGAGGCGGTAGAACCGACCGGCCAGCCCCGGGTCGATGTCGAGCGCCGCCGCGAGCTCCCCGACCACCCCGTCCGGGGTGTCCGGACCGAACCGGCGGGCCGCCGCCAGCGCCGCGCACAGCCGAACCAGCGGATCCGGGTGGGCGAGCCAGGCGACGACCCGGTCGCGGTCGGTGTCGGGTCGCCCGATCAGCCCGTGGACCGCGATCGCGGCGAGCTCCGGATCCGAGCCGTCGGCGGCCTGGTCGAGCAGCCGGGCGCCGGCCTCCCCGCCGTACCGGGCGAGGGACAGCACCTGGTCGCGCTCGTGGGTGAGCCGCGCAGCGATCCGGTCGAACCCGTTCGCCACCGCCCGGAGGATGTCCGCGGCGACGTCGTCTTCGTCGCCCTCGTCGCCCTCGTCGCCCTCGTCGCCCTCGTCGTCCTCGTCGTCCTCGTCGACCTCGTCGACCTCGTCGACCTCGTCGTCCTCGTCGACCTCGTCGACCTCGTCGACCTCGTCCTCGTCCTCGTCCTCGTCCTCGTCGAGGCCCTCGATCCCCGGCGCCGCCCACTGGGCGACGTACAGCACCTGGCCGAGGATCGCGCCCGCGTCGACGTTCGGCTGATCGAGCAGCCGGAGCAGGAACGGGATCACCGCGGCGGTGGCCTCGTAGATCGAGCCCTGGTGCTCGATCTCGCCTGAGATCCGGCCGAGGGCCGCCGAGCGCACCGCGGCGATCGGGGACGTCAGCGCCTGCAACAGGGCGGGGAAGTGGAGGACGTTGGACGAGTACGCCCCGTCGACCGAGGCCCAGTCGATCGCGTCGACCCCGTCCAGCGCGGGAATCCGGGGGCCTGCGCCCTCCTGCTCGAGCAGCGCCGCCCCGAGCAGCCACTGCGGCCGGTAGTCCTCGTCGACGTGCACGCGGCGCCCGGTCACGTCGAGCTCCCACCGGCGGGCGCCCTCGACGAACGTCCACCGCCCGACCGCGCGCCCGTCGGCGACCACGCCCTCGGCGACGACGACCCCGTCCTCGCGGAACGTCCACCGCATCCCCTCCGGGCACGCGACGCCGACCGCCCGCTCGCCCTCGCCGCCGGCGACGATCCGGACGGATCGCTCGGTGTCGCCGTCCCAGACCCGCTCGACCCGCGTCTTGATCCCGCCGTAGCCGCGGAACCAGGTCTCGCAGGTCTCGTGGCCGGCCCGGTCGTAGGTCGTCTCGCGCAGCAGCGCGCCGCTGTCGAAGTGGACCCGCTCGGACACCCGGGCGCCCGCGGCGAACACGACCTCGCGGACCCGGACCCCGGTCGGCCCGAACGTCGTGTACACCCCCTCCGACGGGGTCGGCTCGACGGGTTCGCCATCGTCCGCGTCCGGCTCGAGGTCCGGGCCGAGCACCCAGTTCCCGGAGCCCACGTCGTACCGGGCGTCCTCGTGGACGGCGTCCGGGCGGGGCGGGACCGGCTCGCCGTGGGCGTCGACCGGGACCCCGTCGACGTACCGCTCGGTCAGCAGCTCGGTCCGCGGTCCCTTGACCTTCCGGATCCGCACCGCGCCGTCCCAGGTCTGCTCGAGCTGCTCGACGCCCCGGTGGTACCGCTTCTCGATCTGCAGCGTCCCGTCGGCGGACCACCACCGCCACCGGCCGTGGCGCTGCGCGTAGCCCTGGCTGCCGAGGCCGGCGAACCACCGGCGGTCCTGCGGGTCGAACATCGCGTCCGGATCGACCCCGGCCGGGCGCGGGGGCATCGGGGTGCCGTCGGGCAGGCACTCGGTCCCGTCGGCGAGGAAGAACCGGACCTGCCAGGGCACGTCGTGCTCGAACACGGCGCGCATCTCCCGCACCTCCGGCGGGCACGCAGCGGGGACGGTGTTCTCGGGCGACGGGGCGGTCGGACGGAACCAGCACAGCAGCCCGTGGAGCTTGCCGTCGAGGTTCGACCCGCGCTGCGACACGGTGCCGTCCGGGTGGAACCGCTCGAACGGCCCCTGGAGGAGGCCGTCGACGTACGTGCTGACGCAGGCGAGGGACCCGTCCGGGCGGAACCGTCGGGACTCGCCGTGGTATCGGCCGTCGACCTTCGGGCACACCCGGTACTCGGCGCCGCCGTCCACCCACTCGGCATCGGCTGGGATCACGCTCACCTCCCGCGCCGCGATTATCCGGGGGGGTGCTGCGATCCCACGCGTCTTCACCGACCCTCACCGACCTTCACGTGCCCACGCGATCGGCTTCGCGGCGTTCTGGCAGCCTTGCGTTCGATCCGTCGATTCGAACGGTTCTCCCATATCCATCGGGAGAGGGGGTGGGGTGAGGGGCCAGCTCGTGCACACCCGAAGATCGGATGAGCTCTCAGTTCGGGAGGTAGGCGCCGATCCTCCCCCTCACCCCGGCCCTCTCCCCCGATGCGGGGAGAGGGGGAATCAGCTGAGGATTGTCCAGCTTCGACGTGGTCGACCATGATCCGCA
>JBEBJW010000448.1:0-6047 GCA_040079715.1 Myxococcota bacterium
GGTGTGGACCGTCGCCATGTACTGCAGCACCCGCCGTGCATCGTCCGATTCGAAGCTCGCCTCGAACGCCGGCATCGTTCCCTTGCCCAACACCACGAGGTCGATCGTGGCCCGATCGGACTTCACCTTCCCCTGGAGGTCGGGGACCTCGAACACCAGCGCAGAGGTGGCGGGCCCGTCACCCGCGGCCTTCGCCCCGTGGCACGACACGCAGTGGCGCTCGTACAGCTCCTTGCCCCGCTGCTCGTCGGTCGGGCGCTTCGCGTTGTCGGTCGCGAGCGCCGTGCCGATCGAGAGCGCCCACAGCGACAGCATCGAACCTCCAGAACGACGAAACCCGCTCGACGCGAATCGAGCGGGTCCGTTGAAAAAAAATGGCGGGATGGACGGGACTTGAACCCGCGGCCTCCGGCGTGACAGGCCGGCGTTATAACCAACTTAACTACCACCCCACTCGCACAAAAATCAGCTACCAGCGAACATCCGTGGGCGGAACAGGAATCGAACCTGCAACCGTCGGCGTGTAAAGCCGAAGCTCTCCCGTTGAGCTATCCGCCCGGACGGGACCGCCCGCAGCGTTCAAGTACTCTGTGACCCCAGACCCGTCAAGGCGAGTGATCGCAGGATCGACGACTGCGGGCGGCACCGGGATCGCCCGTCAGGTGTTGACGGCGTCCTTCATGGCCTTCCCCGGCTTGAACCGGACCGCCTTGGACGCGGGGATCCGGATCTCCTTCTTCGTCTGGGGGTCGCGACCCATCCGCTCTGCCCGAGCGGCGATCGAGAACGTGCCGAACCCCACGAGCGTGACCTTCTTGCCATCCTGGAGCGCGCCCTGGATCGCCGAAGTCATCGCTTCGAGGGCCTTTTCGGCGTCGACCTTCCTCAGGCCGGTCTCGGCAGCGATTCTGGAAACGAGATCCGCCTTCGTGACGCTGTTTGCCATGTGGCTCCCCTCTTCATTTTCGATTCAACGGTATACCGGACGGTGCCGAGGCCCAAATCCGGCAGGCGCATAGCCGAAAGCAGTCTACTTCGTCGGACCGCGGGCGCGACTGTTTCCCTGGGCCAACAGGGCCAATTCCAGAGGTGGTCTCCGGGTATTTACCGTTCTAGGCTCGTTATCCTGCACAAACGAAATGTTGTACTTCTGAGCGTCACGCTTGCGGATCGGGGCGCCCGGCGGTTGCAGGTTGGGCGCGGGGTGAATCGGCACCCCGCAAACCGCCGAACTGGCAAATATGGACCCGCGGCCAGGCCACGCCGCGACCGCCGAGCCGCACGGGCGACGCAGTCGGGGCGGAGGACTCCCGAGGATCAACCCTGCGGTGGGCGCTCGGCGTCGCCCGAGGTCTGCGCCGACTTCCGGAACAGCTCGGCCGCTTCGGGACCTGCGAGCGCCTCTTTGAGCACCCGGTCCATGTGCGACACGGGCACGATCTCGACTTCCGCCGTCACATTGGGCGGAATCTCGTCGAGGTCCTTCACGTTCTCGTCCGGGACGATCACCCGCGTGATGCCTGCCCGATGTGCGGCGAGGACCTTCTCCTTCAGGCCGCCGATCGGCAACACCCGCCCGCGCAGCGTGATCTCTCCGGTCATCGCGGTGTCGGCCCGGACCGGGATCCCGGTGAGCGCGCTGACCATCGCGGTGGCCATCGCGATCCCGGCGGACGGTCCGTCCGTCCGGAGCGCGTTGCCGGGGTAGTGGATGTGCAGGTCGGTCGTCTCGTGGAAGTCCCCCTCGAGCCCGAGGGCGTCGGCGCGGGACCGGATGTACGTGAACGCGGCCCGCCCGGACTCCTGCAGCCAGTCGCCGAGGCGCCCGGTGAGCTGGAGGTTTCCCTTGCCCGGGACGGTCGAGACCTCGATGTTCAGCATCTCGCCGCCCCACGGAGACACGGCGAGGCCCTTGACGAGGCCGATCTGGTCTTCCTTCTCGCGCTGATCGACCAGGAACCGCGCCGGACCGAGCAGGCGCTCGAGGTTCGCGGTGACCACCTTGATCGCGGTCTCCGGGCCGTACTTCACGACCCGCCGGGCGACCTTCCGGCTGATCCGCGCGAGCTGGCGCTCGAGATCGCGGACCCCGGACTCCTTGGTGAACCGGCGGATGATGTCGAGCAGGGCCCGGTTGCTGACCTGAAGGTTGGACGGGTCGAGGCCGTTCAGCTCCATCTGGCGTGGCAACAGGTACCGACGGGCGATCGCGACCTTCTCCTGCTCGGTGTAGCCGGACAGCTCGATGATCTCGAGTCGGTCCTGGAGCGGCAGCGGGATGCCCTGCAACGTGTTCGCGGTGCAGATGAACGTGACGTTCGACAGGTCGAAGTCGATGTCGAGGTAGTGGTCCTGGAACTGGTGGTTCTGCTCGGGATCGAGCACCTCGAGCAGCGCGGCGGACGGGTCGCCCCGAAAGTCCGCGCTCATCTTGTCGACCTCGTCCAGCAGCACGACCGGGTCGATCCGCTCGGCCCGCTTCATCGCGTGCAGCAGCTTGCCGGGCATCGCCCCGATGTAGGTCCGGCGGTGGCCGCGGATCTCGGCCTCGTCGCGGACGCCGCCGAGCGAGATCTTCACGAACGGACGGCGGGTGGCGTTGGCGATCGACCGGGCGAGGCTCGTCTTGCCGACGCCGGGGGGACCGACGAGGCACAGGATCGGGCCGCGCATCTTGTCGACCAGCGTCGACACCGCGAGGTACTCGAGGATCCGCTCCTTGATCCGGCGGAGCCCGAAGTGGTCGGCGTCGAGCACCCGGGCGGCCTCGGCCAGCGACACCTCGCCCTCGGACACCTCGGTCCACGGGAGCGCGACGATCCAGTCGAGGTAGTTCCGGACGACGGTCGCCTCGGCGCTCATCATGTTCATCTGCGACAGCTTCCGGAGCTCCTTCTCGGCCCGGTTCTGGACCTCCGGCGGCAGGTTCTTCGCCGCGAGCGCCTGGGCCAGCTCTTCGAGGTCCGATCGGCCGTCCTTGTCGCCGAGCTCCTTGTTGATCGCCTTCATCTGCTCGTTGAGCCAGAACTCGCGCTGGTTGTTCTCGCGCTCGCGCTTGACCCGGCTCTTCAGCTTCTTCTCGACCTGCAGGAACTCGATCTCGGTCAGCAGCGCCTTGTAGATCCGCTCGAGGCGGGCGCCCACCTCGACCATCTCGAGCAGCTCCTGGCGCTCCTCGAGCTTGAACTGCAACGGGGCGATCAGCGTGTCCGCGAGCCGATCCGGATCCTCGAGCGCGTTGACCGCGAGCAGCATCTCCGGCGGGACCGCCCGGTTCAGCTTCACGTACCGCTCGAATGTGGTCTTGACGGTCCGGACGAGCGCCTGGACCTCGACGTCGAGGTCCGGACGGGGAGCGAACTCCTCCATCTCGACCTCGAAGAACCGGTCGTTGTTCACGAACCGGACGACCTTGGCCCGGCGCTTTCCTTCGACCAGGATCTTGGTGTTGCCGTCGGGCAGGTTCAGCACCTGCTCGATCGTGGCGATCGTGCCGAACTCGTACACGTCGCCCTCGTCCGGGTTCACGTTCTCCCCGGACCGCTGGGCGGCGAGGAAGATCTCCCGGGTGGGCGAGGCGTTCGCCGCCTCGACCGCCGCGAGCGACTTCGGCCGCCCGATGATCAGCGACATCGGCGTGTGTGGGAACACCACCACTTCGCGCAGCGGCAGCAGGGGGCGGGTGTTCGCGGCGTCACGGCTCCGATCGCGGAACAGCATCGGTCAGGCCCACTCGGCTTCGTTCTCGTACACCAGGATCGGCGGTCGCTTCCGCTCGACCACGTCCTCGCTGATGATGCACTCCTTCACGTTCGTCTTCGACGGCAGGTCGTACATCGCGTCGAGCATGATCTCCTCGAGGATCCCGCGCAGGCCGCGCGCCCCGGCCTTCCGCTTCAGGGCCTCGCGCGCGATCAGGTTGAGACTCGCGTCGGTGAACTTGAGCTGGACCCCGTCCATCTCGAACAGCTTCTGGTACTGCTTCGTCAGCGCGTTGCGCGGCCGGACGAGGATGTCGATCAGGGCCGCCTCGTCGAGCTGGTCCAGCGTGGCGATCACCGGTACGCGCCCGATGAACTCGGGGATCATCCCGAACTTCATCAGGTCTTCGGCCTCGACCATCGCGAGCAGCTCGTCCGAGTTGAACCGCCGCCGGTTCTGCGCCGCCGCCCCGAACCCGACCGCCTGCTGCCCGAGCCGCCCCTCGACGACCTTCTCGAGGCCGACGAACGCTCCGCCGCAGATGAACAGGATGTTCGTGGTGTCGATCTGGAGGAAGTCCTGCTGGGGGTGCTTCCGTCCGCCCTTCGGGGGCACGTTCGCGACCGTCCCCTCGATGATCTTCAAGAGGGCCTGCTGGACGCCCTCGCCGGACACGTCGCGGGTGATCGACGGGTTCTCGCCTTTGCGGGCGATCTTGTCGATCTCGTCGATGTAGATGATGCCCTTGGTGGTGCGCTCGACGTTGTACTCGGCGCTCTGGAACAGGTTGAGGATGATGTTCTCGACGTCTTCCCCGACGTACCCGGCCTCGGTGAGCGACGTGGCGTCGGCGATCGCGAACGGCACGTTCAGGTACTTCGCCAGCGTCTGGGCGAGCAGCGTCTTGCCCGACCCGGTCGGCCCGATCAGCATCACGTTCGACTTCTGCAGCTCCACGTCGTCCATCGACGCGCGGCTGTCGATCCGCTTGTAGTGGTTGTGCACGGCCACCGACAGGATCTTCTTCGCGCGGTCCTGACCGACGACGTACTCGTCGAGGAACGTGTAGATCTCCTTCGGCTTCGGCACCAGCCCGCGGGTCGAGTAGAAGTCCTCCCGCTCGTACTCCTCGGTGATGATGTCGTTGCACAGCTCGACGCACTCGTCGCAGATGTAGACGGACGGCCCAGCGATCAGCTTCCGGACCTCCTTCTGCGACTTCCCACAGAAGCTGCAGCACAGGTCCTTGCCGTTCGTCACCTTGCGCTTCACGCGCTCCTCCATGCGGATCTCCGGTCCCGACGGTAGCCCAGAATCAGCGGGCCGGAGAAGGCCCGGAAGTGCGACGTCGGACGTGCGAGTGCGGGTTCAGCGCTTCTTCGAGGACGGCTCGGGCTTCTCTGCGTCCGGGTTGATCACCTCGTCCACCAACCCGTATTCCAGCGCCGCGGTGGCGGACATGATGTTGTCGCGCTCCGTATCCTCCTTGATACGGGCGATCGGCTGACCGGTGTGCTTCGACAGCACCGTGTTCAGCGTCTCCCGCCAGCGCAGGATCTCGCGCGCGTGGATCTCGATGTCGGTCGCCTGGCCGCGGAACCCGCCGAGCGGCTGGTGGATCAGCACCCGGCTGTTCGGCAGCGCGCGCCGCTTGCCCTTCGCCCCGGCCGCGAGCAGCACCGCCGCCATCGACGCCGCCTGGCCGACGCAGATCGTGGCCACGTTGGGGCTGATGTGGTTCATCGTGTCGTAGATCGCCATCCCGGCGGTGATCACCCCGCCCGGGCTGTTCAGGTACAGGAAGATGTCCTTCTCGGGGTCCTGGCTGGCGAGGTACAGGAGCTGCGCGATGATCAGGTTGGCGACCTGATCGTCGATCGCGGTGCCGAGGAACACGATCCGATCGACCAACAGCCGCGACCAGATGTCGTGACGCGTCTCGCCCCGGTGGGTCATCTCCGTGACCATCGGGACCCAGTAGTTGAGCGGCTCGTTCATGTGTTCCTCGGGGTTCTGGGGAGCCGTAACCACGTCCCCCGGGCCACGCGACCCGCCCGGTCAGGGAGTGGCTGGGCCCGATCGACGCCGGCGGCTACGGGCTGCGACCGGCGTTCCGACGGGCTCGGACCCACACCGCGCCGAGGGCGACCGCGACCGTGGTGAACGGGAGCGCCACGAGCGGCAGCTCCGACCCGGACAGGTGCGCGAGGCGGGTCGGGTCGGGCAGCGCGAGGACGAACGCCGCTCCGGCGAACCCGGCGGTCGCCCGTTGTCGGCCCGGCTCGAGCGGCCCGGCCGCTGAGGCGAGCGCGCCCGCCGTCGTCACGGCCAGGCTCATCACCGGC
>JBEBJW010000449.1:0-6039 GCA_040079715.1 Myxococcota bacterium
CCGCAGATCGGGTCGGCGATCGCGGCCCGGATCCACGGGTACGTCGTCGGGGCGCGGCCGCTCGGCCTGTCGTTCGTCGGAGGGTTCGTGGACGAGGACGGGTCGCACGCCGGCGCGGGGGCGGCGGCGTACACGGAGGCGCGCCCGCGGGAAGACGACGGCGGCCTCGGGCTGGTCATCGCGACGGACGGCCCGTGGACGGCGAAGCGGACGGCGTGGGCCACGGGCACCCCGCAGCAGGCGGAGTGCGCGCTGGTCGCGGGCGCGACGCAGCTCCTGCACGAGATCGTCCACGTGGCGGCGGACGGGCACGGCGGCCGACACGACCCCGACCCGGACGCGTGCTGGGACGAGCCGCGGATGGTGGACACCGCGTTCCGCGAGGCGATCGCCGATCGGTTCGGCGACCTGCCCGGGTGCGCGTCGCTCGGCGACGATCGGCGGTTCCTGGGGTCGGCGGTGTTCCCGTCGTGGGCGCAGATCCGCCGACGGTGAGCGGCCGCCCGGATCGAGGGTGGCGGATCGGGCAACGTTCGGTTGGCGCAGAAACGCCGATGGGGTCTACGTTTCTGCTTCAACCGAACACGCCGGAGCGTCGGCTCGGGCTGGGCTCCCGGTGGGACCTGGGCGAACCGTGTTCGGTTGGCGCAGAAACGTCGATGGGGTCTACGTTTCTGCTTCAACCGAACACGCCGGACCTCGCCGGTGACCCTCGGGGCGGTCGGACCGGCTCGGGCGGCTTCGCTACCCCGCCAGGCCGGCCTGCTGATCGACTCAATCGAACGTGACGGTCCAGTCTCCCGGATCGCCGGACCACCCCGCGACCTCGAACGCGTACCGCTGGTTGCGGGTGAGGTGGATCCACAGCGCCTCGGGGCCGTGGACGTCCGGCGAGCCGGCCGCGCCGATCGGCGTCAGGACGTTGTCGTTGTCCGCCTCGAACAAACGCACGTCGAAGTCGGCGATCGTGTCCCACGCGAGCCCGATGTCCCACGTCCGGGTCGGGTCGAGCTCGAACAGGGCGAAGTCGAGGTCCGCGGTGAAGTCGGTCCCGTTGTTGCCGGTGCTGTCGAGGTCGCCGCAGATCATCGTCCCGACGGTGACCAGCCCGAGCACGCTCGCGAGGCTCTCCCCCACCTCGTCGACGATCACGCCGACGTCGGTGGTCCCGAGCAGCGTGACGATCGATCCCGACGCGAGCCCGGCGCTGTCGAGCACCGACACCTCGACGTCGTGGTCGGTCCCGACCGCGCACCCACCCACCGTCGGCCGGTCGAGCGCGAACGCGCCGGTCACCCCGTCCCAGCTCGCCAGATCGTCCGGAATCGCGAGGACCACGCCCACCCCGTCGAAGTCGACCAGGACCGTCCCTCCGGAGACCTCGGCGTCGCCGGGGGACACCGCGAACGTCACGTCGAGGGTCGACGCGCCCTCGGTGATTGCCACGTCGTCGAGCTGCGGCCCGTTCGGGTCGGGGGGCGGGATCGTGAACGTGGTGCTCGTCGTGGTCGTGTTCGGGCTGGTGGTCGGCGGGGTCGTTCCCGGCGGCGTCGTCCCGGTCAGGGTCGTGGTCGTGGTCACCACCGGGTGGGCCACGATCACCCGATCCCCGCCCTTGCACCCGACGAGGACCACGGCCAGCAGCGCGTGCCGCGGGCTCACCGGCCACCTCCGGACCGGGCGCGGTCGATCGGCTCCCACAGCTCGATCACGAACTCGACCCGCCGGTTCGCGGCCAGGGCGACGTCGTCCTCCCCCTCGATCATCGGGCGGTCCTCGCCGTACCCGATCGCGACGAGGCGGATCGGCTCGATCCCGTGCGACACCAGGTACGCGCGGACCGCGGCGGCGCGGCGCTGCGACAGCACGTAGTTCGTGTCGGTGGTGCCGATGCTGTCGGTGTGCCCCTCGATCCGCAGCCGGCGGATCTCGGGGGTCGAGACGAGCACCGCCGCCACCTCGTCGAGCAGCGGCCACGACTCGCCGAGGATCACGTCGGACCCGGTCTCGAAGAAGATCTCCCCGTCGAGATCGAACCGCTCGCGGGTCACGGTGACGCGCTGGGGGTGCAGCCGGAGCTCGATCGAGGTGGGCGGCCCGTCCGAGATCGACACCGCGGTCAACGCGTCGGCGTAGCCGGTGTCGTGGGCCACGAGGGTGTACGACCCGGGCTCGACCTCGACCTCGAGCGACCCGGTGAACGACTTCTCGAAGTTCGGCCCGAGCAGCGTCGCCCGGACCGACGGCAGCGGCGCGCCCTGCTCGTCGACCAGCTTCGCGAGCACCCACGGCTTCTCGACGCAGCCGTCCTCGTCCTGCCAGCCGTCGCGGTCCTCGGGCTCGCGGGGGCACCGGTCCGCGGTGTCGATCAACCCGTCCCGGTCGCTGTCGACCGGGCCCTTTGCCGGGCTCGAGTACGTCACGCCGACGATCGCGCGGAGTCCTGGCGCGCCGACGGCGGACGTGAACCCGTGCCCCACCGCGACCTTGACCCCGATCGGGCCTCGCGGGTGGACGTACGCCCCGGTGAGCGCCTCGACCGGGGTGGTGCTGAGGTCGATCGACCGCACCACCGCCTGCGCCGCGAGCTCCGCGGTCAGGCCGAACGCCGACGACAGACCGTACCCGAACCCGAACCGGGTCGTGACGGCGTCGTCGACCGGGATCCCCTCGAGGATCACCGTCGGGAGCACCCGATAGCCGGTGTTCAGCGCGAGCTGCACCGGACCGAACTCGGCGGACACGTCGATCGCGCCCTCGCCGGACACCTTGCCGGCCGACACCGGCGCGGCCACCGTCGCGGTCGGGACCCACAGCCGCCCGTCGACGGCGACGGACACCGCCTTCGTCGACACGATGGTGACCTTGGATCCGAGCGCCAGGTCGCCGAGGCCGGTCTCCCCGCCGAACACGCCGGTCGCGCGCCCGACCACCGGGACCACCGCAGCGACCCGGACCGGGCCGAACGCGTAGCCCGCAGTCAGATCGCCCCACACGAGGTCGCGGACCAGGGGGTCGCGCTGGTCGTGCAGCTCGTACACCAGCGGCGCGCGGCCGTACTGCGTGGTGAGCCCGAACAGCGGGCCCGGGTTCGCCTTCACCGCGTCGTCGACCCAGGTGAACCGCGTGGTGTCGAGGCTCGGCCGGAACACCTGGCTCGGGATGTCGGGGACGACGATGACCTCCTGCGCCTCGGCCTGCGTGAGCGCCGCCGCGAGCCACGCGATCACCGGCGCACCCGCGCGATCAGCAGGGACAGGCCCGCGACCATCCACCCCAGGCCCGCGGGCGCCGTGGCGCAGCCGCCGCCGCCGAGGAACGCCCCGATCACCACGACCTGGCCGTCGTCGGCCGGGTCGTCCGGCAGCGTCCCGGCGAGCAGCTCGTCGCCGTCCCACGCGCCGCCGGCGTCGGTGTCCGGATCGGTGGGGTCGAGGCCGAGGAACACCTCGTCGCCGTCGTCGACCGCGTCGAAGTCGGTGTCCGGCTCGAGCGGATCGGTGCCGATCAGCAGCTCGTCGCCGTCCCCGACCCCGTCGAGGTCGGTGTCGGCCTTCCGGGGCGAGGTGCCCACCCGCTCCTCGTCGTCGTCGTTGACCCCGTCCTGGTCGAGGTCCACGTCGACGCCCTGGGGCACGACGTGGACATCGACATCGGTCCGCAACACCCCGTGTTGGGCGCAACCGTACAACCACACCGTGAACATCGTGGACTCCGTTCCTGGTGGCTCCACAGGTCGCCCGGGGATCGCGCGAAAGCCACGGTTCGTTGCCCGCTGTTACACGGCGAGACACCGGGGCTCGCGAGGCGGTAACGGGCGCCGGGTCGTGCTCGGCGCGGGGTCGCGATACCGTCTCGGTACGGTGGGGAGCGCGGGATGGCGGAGCGGAGACGGGCGCTGGTGACCGGCGGGAACCGGGGGATCGGGCTCGCGGTCGTCGAACTGCTGGCCGGGCGCGGGTACGACGTCGTGCTCGGTTCGCGTGATCGGGAGGCCGGGGTCCGGGCCGCAGCGTCGATCCGTGGGGCCGCAGGCGCTTCGGCAGGGACGATCGAGGTCGTCGCGCTGGACGTGGCCGATCCGCACAGCGTCGCCGCGCTCGACCGGGCGCTCGGGCCGCGCGGGGTCGACGTGCTGGTGAACAACGCCGCGTTCAACCCCCGGCACGACCACGACCCGGCGGCGATCGAGCTGGCCTGGCAGACGAACCTGCTCGGCGCGTGGCGGACGGCGCGGGCGGTGCTCCCGGGGATGCGGGCCCGCGGGTGGGGACGGATCGTGAACGCGTCGACCGAGCTCGCGATCGAGGCCCACCTGCCGCGGCGGGGCGGTGGGTACGACATCACGAAGATCGCGCTGAACGCGATGACCCGGGCGCTGGCCGAGGACCTCGCGGGGACCGGAATCCTCGTCAACGCGTGCAGCCCCGGCTGGTGCCGGACGGACATGGGCGGCCCGACGGCGCCACGGTCGATCGCCCAGGGCGCGGCGAGCCTGGTCTGGGGCGTGTCGCTGCCGGATGACGGGCCGAGCGGCGGGTTCTTCCAGGACGGCCACCCGCTCGCCTGGTGAGGGCGCGGTGACACGGGAGCTCCACGACCTCCGATCCCGCGAGTCGCGACCTCGTGGTCCAGCGACGTTCGGCTGAAGCAGAAACGTAGACCCCATCGGCGTTTCTGCGCCAACCGAACATCCCGGTGACTCGTATCGACCCGCGGATCGAGCACGTTCGGCTGAAGCAGAAACGTAGACCCCATCAGCGTTTCTGCGCCAACCGAACATTCGGCGACCGTACCGACGGCAGATCGAACTGTTCGGTTGAAGCAGAAACGTAGACCCCCTCGGCATTTCTGCGTCAGCCGAACGCTCCCCGTCCCCCCCTCTGGGCCCGCACGGTCACCAATTGTCAATGCGACTGGACAACTTGGATTTCCTCCCACCCCCGTACGATCCCGCGCTAACGGTTCGGAATGTGGCTCCAAGTCCTCCCACACGTGTCCGCTCGCGCCCTCCTCCGATCCGACGAGGAGGTGATCGAGGAGATCTGCCGCATCCGATACGGCGAGACCCTGTACCGGTGCGAGGTGTGTGGGTGCACCAAGTGCTACCGGATCGCATCTCGGCCGCGGATCCGCCAATGCGCTGCCTGCGGACGCCAGCGCTCGGTGACCGCGGGCACCCTCCTTCACCGCACCCGGATGCCGCTCGGTGTGTGGGCCGATCGCGCCGAATGGCTCGAGGTGCCGTCCAGCCGCGACATGGCGCACCGGTACGGAGTAGCGCGGTCGACCGGGTGGGCGCTCAACCACCGGATGTTCACCGCCGCCGCGAAGATCAACGGTCAGATCGGTGGGTTCGAACGACGAATCTTCGGCATCGAAACCATTCGGGTCCGCCGGCCCCGGCCCACCTCGACGCTGCCGAGCTCCGCCCCTGCCGCGATCCGCACGTTTCACGATCGCGCGCGGATCGACCCCACCGCATCCCGGATCGTCCGCATTGGGTTCCTCGCAGGCGATCTGTGTGTCCGCCCCACGCGAATCGCGCTCGAGTGGGACGAACTCGAACCCCCGGTGCCCGGCCACGAGCTGCTCCCGTGGGATCACCTCGGTCGACGCGCGTGCGCGTTCGCTGGGTTGATCGTCGCCCTGCGTCACCCGTCGATCCGATGGGCTGCGCGGTGGGCGGACGGCGCGGCCCTCCACTGGAATCGGCAGACGCTGAAGCACCAGCCCTGGTTGGCCGATCGGATCGGCCCGATCCCATCCCTGCTGGCGGTGGCGCTCGGCTGCCCGCCCCACCCGCTGGCGCGACTGGATCCATGGTGTACGTGACCCCGGCGGCGCCTCGACCTCGAACCTACGGAGCCGGCGACCCCAAGACCGCCAGCGCGAACCGCGCCACCAGGTGCGTCGCCCCGCCCCGGTCCAGCTCCCGCGCGAACGCCGCCGGGTCCGCCAGCCGACCATCCGCCGCGTCGATCACCGCCTCGACGATCGCCCGGGTCGGCGCGAACCATCGAGCCGACGGCGGCGCGA
>JBEBJW010000450.1:0-6022 GCA_040079715.1 Myxococcota bacterium
GAATCCTGGCCGAGCGCGTTCGGGTCGCTCCGGTCACCGGGCGGGCTGCGGGCTCCGCTCCAGCTCGATCACCAGCTCCTGGAGCACCCGCGCCGACGCCAGCGGCAGCCCGTCGATCGCGCACCCGATCCGCGACGGCCGGGTCGTGGTGCCGCGGGTCGTCCGGCACACCGTGAGCCCGCACGGCACGAGGTGCTGCCCCTCCCCGCGGATCACGTTCAGCCGCGCCACCGCCCACCGGGTCCCGATCGGCGGCAGCGGCGTGTGCGCGGCCACCGCCAGCCCGAGGCCGCCGACCGACAGGTCCTCGACCCGGAGGTTCGCGGTGGTGCCGTCCGGCCACGGGACCCGCGCGAACACCTTCGCCTCGTCCCCGATCCGCACCCGGTGGCCCTTCCGACGCTGGATCCGCCACAGCGGGTCCGGGAACGGGGCCCGCAGCACCCGCTGGCGGGGTTGTCCAGGCGCGGTGACGAACGCCAGCTTCAGCCGCTCGGCGGTGAACTGGACCTTGACCTCGTCGAGGAACGCGACCGCGACCACCGGCGCGATCAGCACCCGGCGCCACTCGGTCCGGCCGTCCTCCGGTCCCGCGTCGAGCACGACCTGGTCGGCCTCGCACCCGACGACCGACGCCGTCAACACGAGCTGGTCGTTCGAGAACAGCCCGACCGCCGACCGCTTGGCGGCGAGCCCGGTCGCGATCCGCCGCCGCTCGGGCTCGGTGACCACCCGGAACCGATCGAGCGTCGCGCCTTCTGCCTCGGGTCGCAGGCTCCGCACCGGGCCTCCCTCGACGCCCTTCGGCCGCCCGCCGCGCGACTTCAGGGGGACCGTCGGGCCGCGCCGGACCGGACCGGGCGGGATCCACGCGTCGTCCGGCGGCGCGGAGCGCCAGGTGGCGTCCCGTCGGCCGTTCGCGGTGCATCCCGCGTTCGCTGGCGCCCCGACGCCCGCTCGGTGCCGGCCGACGGGACGCCACCCGGACCTGCGCGCCGACGGGAGCACCGGTGGATCCCCCCTGGTTCGGCCGGCTCGACCACGATCCACGAGGCGAGCGGCGCTCAGAACCGATCGTCGCCGGCCCGCTCCTCGAGCTCGTCCGCGACCAGCGACACCCGCGACATGAGGTACAGCACGTCCTCGACGGACAGCGGGGCGAGGCACTCGCGGTGGACGACCACCAGGAACCGCCCGTGGAGCGCGATCGCGCCGAGCGGGAGCTGGAGCGACTCGCGGAGCCACACCGCGGCCTCGGCCTCGTCGAGCTCGCCGAACGCGGAGCGGAACTCGATCATCTCCCGGTCCCACGCGAGGTAGTGCCGGATCATCACCCGCTGCTCGCGCGCCGCGCCGGCCTGCCGGGGGACGGTGAGCGCGAACTCGTGCGGATCGTCACGGTCGAGCTGGAACGACTGGCGGACCCACGCCTGGACTTCGGCCCACTCCGCCACGCGACGCCCCCTGGTGGGTCGGTAACCCGATGGACCGCGGCGCGGGGTGGGCGTAGGCTCGGGGCGTGACCACCGACCGCGCGATCACCGTCCGGGTCGTCCTGCTGGTGCTGCTGGCCGTGCACATGCAGGTCGGGCCGATCCTCCACCAGGTGCTGGGCCTGCCGACCCCGCTGACCACGATGTCGTGGTCGATGTACTCCGGGGCGGGCCTGGACCACTGCGCGGTCGCGTGGACCGACGGCGCGGGGAACCCGGTGCGCCGGCCGCCTGGCGCTGTGCGGTTCCTCGCCACCCCGGACGAGGTCCGCGCGGCGGCGGCCGGGCTGTGCGCTGCGGTCCCGGACCTGCGCGCGGTCGCCCGCTGTCCCGACGCCCGCGGTCGGTACCAGACGGCGATCGACGGGCCGGTGTGCCGGTGATCGCGCGGCTCGAGGCGTACGTCGCGGCCGAGCGGTCCACCCGGTCGCTCGGGATCCTCCGGATCCTGGTGGTGTTCCTGCTGTGGTCGCGGTGGTCGAACGAGCTCCAGCCGTTCACCGCGTTCGAGGGTGGATTCTCCCCCGGCTGGCTCGCCCTCGGGGCTGCGTTCTACACCACCACCACCTGGATGCTGCTCGGTTGGCACACCCGGCTCGCCACCACGGCGACCGCGATCGTGATCGGGGTCATGGTGTACGGCGTGGGCCGCAGCGGCGCGATGTTCGCCTGGACCCACCACCACACCACCCTGCTCGCGCTGTCGGTGATGTTCCTCGCGTTCACCCCGTGCGGGGCGAGCTTGTCGGTCGATCGGTGGCTGGCGGTCCGCGACGCGCGCCATCGGGGGGTGCCACCGCCGCCGGAGCGCGGTTCCACCTGGGCCCTCGGGCTGCTCGCGCTCCAGGTGTCGACGATCTACTTCTGGGGTGCGGTCGACAAGACGAACCTGCCGTTCCTGTCGGGCGATCGGCTCGAGCAGATCGCGATCCACGTGTACGGCGGGTCCGACTGGGCGCCGCCGGGCTGGTTCCACCCGCTGATGTCGATCGGGGCGATCGGCGCGACGGTCCTCGAGTACGTCCTCGTGGTCGGCCTGTGGATCCCGTCGTGGCGGCGGTGGCTCGCGCCGATCGGGATCGTGCTGCACGCGGCGTTCTACCTGCTGCTCCCCCAGGTCAACACGTTCTCGTGCACGATGATCGCGCTGTACCTGTCGTTCTACGATCCGGACGACGTCGAACGGTTTCTCGACGGTCTGCTCGGGCACCCGACCGGTTGACGCCCCGATTACGGGATCCCGATGGCGGAGTGGGACCCGTTCGAAGACCGCCCGGACCTGCTCGGCGGGCGGTACCGGATCGCGGAGGTGCTCGGCACCGGCGGGGCGGGCTGCGTGTACCGGGCGGTCGACGAGCAGACCCGCCACCGGGTGGCGTTGAAGCTGGTCGAGGCGCCGTCGTTCAACCGCCCGCTCCGGTTCCTGGCCGAGGCGCGCGACATGGCCCGGCTCGACCACCCGCGGGTCGTCCGGGTGCTCGATCTGGGCCACGATCGGCACTGGTACTGGTTCGTGATGGAGCTGATGGACAGCTCGCTCAAGGACCGGATCGAGCGCGACGGACCGCAGACGCCGGCGGACGCGCTGCGGCTGATCTACGAGGTGCTCCAGGGGCTGCACGCGGTCCACTCGGCCTCGCTCGTCCACCGGGACATCAAGCCGCACAACATCCTGATGGACCGCCGCGGGCGCCCGAAGCTGACCGACTTCGGCCTCGCGCGCCACGCGGCCGGAGACGTGCCGTGGCGGACCCGGACCGGCGAGTCGCTCGGGTCGCCGGCGTACTGCGCGCCCGAGCAGGCCCAGAACCCGACGTCCGCCGGTCGCGAGGCGGACATCTACGGTGTGGGCGGCGTGCTGTACTTCACGATGACCGGCAAGCGCCCGAAGCCGTTCTACATGATGACCGACGAGGAGTTCGACGAGGAGCTCGCCACGGTGCCCCCGTCGGTCCGGGCGGTGATCCGGCGATCGATGTCGAACCCGCCGGACAAGCGGTTCCGGTCGGCGGTCGAGATGGCGGCCGGGATCGCCAAGGCGTACGACGCGCTCCCGGAGCGGGCCGGGCGGACCCCCGTCGCGAAGCGGTGGATCCGGGAGTTCGACGCGGTCGAGGAGGCGCCGGTCGGGCTGTGGGGCCGGATGCGGGCCTGGTTCGGCGGCTCGACGGGGTGAGCGCGGGTGAGCGGGGCGCGCCCCCGCACGGCGGGCTACACCGACCCGGAGGACGGGTCGCCCGATGGAACCACCCCGGACCGACCGCGGCCGGAAGACGCGCCAGGCGCTGCTCGACGCGGCGGAGATCGAGTTCGGCGCGCAGGGCTACGCCGCGGCGTCGGTGGTCGACATCGCGAAGCGCGCCGGCACCGCGCACGGCAGCTTCTACACGTACTTCGAGAGCAAGGAGACGATCTTCGCCGAGCTCGTCCGCGGGCTGTCGGACCGGCTGCGGACCGAGATCGCCGCCGCGGTCGACGGGCTCGACGACCGGCTGGCGATCGAGCGCGCCGGGATCGAGGCGTTCTTCTCGTTCATCCAGCGGCACCGCGCGCTGTACCGGATCGTCCGCCAGGCGGAGTTCGTCGACGAGGCGCTGTTCCGCTGGTACTACCGGCGGATCGCCGATGGGTACGTCCGCGGGCTGCGCGCGGCGGCGGATCGCGGGCAGGTCGCACTCGCGGATCCGGACACCGTGGCGTGGTGCCTGATGGGGATGGCCGACTTCGTCGGGATGCGGTGGGTGCTGTGGGAGGGCCAGCCGCCCCCCCGGCACGTGGTCGACGCGATGTTGGCGCTCGTGTCGACCGGGTTGGCCCCGCCCCGGTAGCGGTCGCTCCGGTCAGCCCAGCAGTCAGCCCGGTCCCCTCAGAACTGGGACCACAGGAACTGGTTCGTGACCTCGTGGTGGAACTGGATCTCGGCCGGCTTCACCAGGGCGCCGAGCGCGCGCGGGCACCGGTCGGCCTGGATCTGCTTCAGCTCCGCGTACCGCTCGTGGACCACGTCGCCGAGGATCTCCTTCGCGAGGCGGCTCTGCTTGAACGGCCGCAGCGCGTCGTAGATCGAGCCCGGCAGGAACCGGGTGCGGCCGGTGCGGGCCTCCTCGCGGTTCTCCGGCAGCGGACCCTCGGTCCCGACCCGGAACAGGGTGTACAGCACGAGGTACGGGTTCGCGTCGGGTGCCACCGACCGGACCTCGATCCGCGCGCTGCGCTCGTTCGCGTACGGGATCCGGACCATCGCGCCGCGGTTGTTGGCGCTGGACTTGATCTGGTTCGGCGCCTCGAAGTGCGGGTCGAGCCGGCGGTAGCTGTTCACCGACGGGTTCAGCGCGAGGCAGATGTCGTTGGCGGCGTTCAGGATCCGGTCGACGAACTCCCACCCCTTCGCCGACAGGTTGTCCTCGCCCTTCGGGTCCCAGAACAGGTTCGCCTTGCCCTTCGCGAGGCTCATGTTCGTGTGCATCCCGTTGCCGTTGACGCCCGCGACCGGCTTCGGCAGGAACGACGCCGTCATGTCCATCGACTGCGCGATCTGCCGGCACAGCAGCTTGTACAGCTGGATCTGGTCGGCCGACACCAGCGCCTCGGTGTACGAGTAGTTCATCTCGAACTGGGACGGCGCGACCTCGGGGTGGTCCTTCTCGTTCTGGAACCCCATCGCCCGCTGGGTCTCGGCTGCCCGATCGATGAACGTGCGGAGCTCGTCGCCCGGGAGGGAGTGGTAGTACCCGCCGGTGGAGATGAACTCGAACTTGCCGAGCTCGTGGTACTTGCGCTCGGCGTCGCGGCCGCGGAACAGGAACCCCTCGATCTCGTTCGCGACGTTGCAGGTCAGGCCCTCGGACGCGTGGAGCTCCGAGGTGAACCGGGCGAGCCGCCCGCGGAGGTCAGCGGCGTACGGCGAGCCGTCCCGGCCGAGGATGTTCGCGAACACCAGCACCTTGCCCGGGCCGAACACGTCCGCCGGGAGCCAGTAGAACGCAGGCCAATCGACCGCGAGGCGCAGATCCGACTCGTGCTGCTGGCTGAACCCGCGGATCGAGCTGCCGTCGAACGTGAGGTTGTCCGCCGTGCGCAGCAGGAACTTTTTGTCGTAGTCGAGCATGTGCATCCGGCCCTCGAGGTCGGTGAAGCACACGGTGACGGCCTTGAGCTGGCGGGTGTCGGTCAGGATCTTCTCGCGCTCCTCGCGCACCCGCTCGGGATCGACGCGATCGAGCCGCTGCTGCTTGGCCGCGAGGTTCCGCTCTTCGAGCTCGTCGTACGGGATCTCCAGGAAGTCACGAAGCACGAAGCCCTCCACCGTCGTCCGGGATGCCTGCTGGACGATGGCGCTCACCTAGTCGGCGGAAGACTTCGCGTCCATTCGTGAAGCACAAAATCCTTCACGCGAAGGATAGATCCGCACGAATCAACTGCAGGTCGTGACCGTGCTCGGGCAGTGCTCCCCCGGCCCGACCCACCCGGTGGTGGTGGTCCCGCCGCCGTCGGTGACCTCGAGCTCGAGCCACGGGCCCTTGCACGAC
>JBEBJW010000451.1:0-6021 GCA_040079715.1 Myxococcota bacterium
CACTCGGTCGAGGAGGCACTCCGCGAGCTCGTGATCGTGGAGGACCTCGCCCCACGTCCGCAGCGGCTTGTTGGTCGTGAAGATGATCGGCCGGCGCCGCTGACACCGCCGGTCGACGACCCCGAAGAGGACATTGGCCGCGTCCTGCGCGTGGTGGAGGTAGCCAACCTCGTCGATGACCAGCACGTGCGGATCCACGTAGGCCTGCGTGGCCTCCCGGAGGCGCCCGGCGGCCGAGGCGGCCGACAGGTCGTCGATCAGGTCGCTCGCCGTCACGAACTGTGCGTCGAAGCCGTTCTGGATCGCCCGGTAGGCCACGCCGATCGCCATGTGGGTCTTCCCCCGCCCGGGCTTGCCCGACAGGACGAGGTTGCGGCCCTCGGTCACGAGCTCGGGGCCGAGGTAGGGCCCGAGCTGCTGGCGGCGCAGGCTGGACTGGAAGACGAAGTCGAACTCCTCGATCGTCTTCAGGTACGGGAAGTGGGCGCGCCTCGCGGCCTTCGTGATCCGGGTGTCGTTCCGGTGGGCGACCTCCTCTGCGACCAGGAGCGCGAGGAAGTCACGGTGGCTCCAGCCCTCCTTCGCCGCGCGCAGGTCGTACTCGGCGAGCAGGCGCGCGATGGTGGGGAGGTGCAGGCGCTTGAGGAGCTTGTAGACGTCGATGTCGCCGGGGTTCATGCCACGCTCCGCAGCTGGCCAGCGACGGCGCGGGCAGTCCACTCGCCCCTGGCGTGACAGGCCGCGAGAGCCTTCCGGAGCTTGCGCTCGCCGTGGTCGTGGAGCAGCTCGAACAGCTCGGTCACCTCCGGAGACCACGTTCCTCCTGGGTACCGGTGGATCATCTGCTCGAGGAAGTCGTGGGCGGGCGTCCCGAGCTCGAGGAGGCACTCGCGCTTGTAGTAGTTGTGCTTCCGGGTCCCGTGGATGACGGTCAGCATCGACCGGCGGTGGTCGGGCAGCCGCTGGACGGTGCTCGCGCCGTCGACCCGCTGGTGCGTCCAGGGGTCCTCCTTCTTCTTCGCCGGCCTCGACGCGGGCAGCTCCATCGTGATGGTGGTGGCGCGTACGTACAGCGTCACCGTCGCGCCGATCCGGTCCGGCGGCGCGGAGTACGGGGTCCCGTTGAAGCCGACCGTCGCCATCGGCGTGATGGTCTTGGATTCCCGGATCGGGTACTCGGCGGGTGTCCAGCGGACCGGGCGCTTCTCCAGCCAGGTCCGCTCCTTCGCGTCCCTCACGACGGCCGGGATCTCACCCGTGGCGTCCGAGGGGCGGACCGTGTTGACCTCCACGAGCCACTCCCGCAGCTGCTCCTCCAGGTCGGCCAGGTCGGCGAACGTCCGGACGAACAGGAACCCGCGCTTCACGAACTTCACGAGGCTCTCGACGGACCCCTTCTGGTTGCCCGACCGCGGCGCGCACATCTCGGGCAGCACGTTCATGTCCGCCACGAGGTCGCGCAGGTACGGGTGGAGCACGAGCGGCTCGCCGATCGGCGAGATCCGGATGGTCCTCGGGTTGTCGAAGACCCACTGCTTCGGCGAGCCGCCGAACGCGACGAGGCACGCCAGGATCGCGCGGATGAGCGTCTCCGACTGCTCGTTGGGCACGATGACCGCGTGCATGAAGCGCGAGTGCTTCAGCCGCCCGGCGAAGAAGTGGATGATCCGACGCTTCCCGTCGGCGAACTTCACCTTGGCGTGGCCGAAGTCGAACTGAGCGAACTCGCCCGGGAGCCCCTCGAACCGGACCACCGGCTCGGCGGGCGCCGGCGGGCGGATCCGCTTCACGAGGTCGAGCATGGGCGACCGGCTCCCCCGGTAGCCCCAGGCCCGCGACCGCCGCAGGACCTCGGTCCCGGGCAGCTCCGGCTCCTCGACGAGGAGCGCGCGGACGCTCTCCTCGTATTTCGCGACCTTTGACGGCCGGCCGCGGCGCGGTCCGACCAGCCGCTCGTCGGCGGAGATCTCCTCGGCCGTCGGCGCGGCCTCCTTCACGATCCGCTCGACCGACCGCAGGCCGATGTCGAGCTTCCCGGCGATTTGGGCGTGCGGCACCCCCGCCTCGGCGAGGTGGTGCACCTTCAAACGCGTCATGACGTCGATCACCTGGCGAGCCCCCGGGAGTGGACCACCCCAAGTACCGGGGGCTCGTCACGCCGCACCCGGGGTGGCGACCCGCCAGACTTCCCGGATCAGACCCCGCCAGACTTTCCGGATCCCACAGGTGCACCTGCCGCGATGGCCGACATCGGCCGCAGGGTGCGGCGGCCACACTGAGGAGTGCCAGTGGACGTCTGTCAGACGCGACCCGGCGTCCTTCGGCATCGACCGAGCCCAGACCCAGGGCCCGGCCCTCCCCACCTACATGCGCCTGCTCCGAAGCGTGAACGTCGTTTCGTACGCCCTGCTCTCGGAGTAGTCCGCGATCGGCGTCCCTTCGGCGATCAGGAACACCTCGCCGAGCTTCGTCCGCAGCTCGCGCACCCGGTCGCGGAGCTTCGGGCTGGCCCCCTTCGTGGCCCAGGTGATGCGGCCGTCCTCGCGCGCGAACCCCAGGAAATAGGTCCACAGCTCGCTCGGCTTCGGATGGGTGCTCGTGGAGCGGCCGTCCTGGAACCCGAACTCGATGTAGCTGCGTGTCTCCTCGCGCTCGCCGTACCGGATGCGGACGTGCTCGTTGTCCAGCACCTCGATCGCCAGCCCTTCCCACGTGGCGCCGACCGGCAGCGGGAACGGCTTCACCGCTGACTTCTTCGGTCGCGGCGGCTGCAGTCGCACCTCGAACCGCTCCGGGTCCACCGACAGCCCCGTCGCCGACGACGCGATCACCCCCGCCAGCGGGACCACCTCGTCCGGCAGCTCGGCGCTCCAGACCGCGCACGGGACCAGCAGAATCGGTGCGAGACCCCGCACCGCGTCGAGGACCTCGTCGTCGATGACGTCCTGGTGCCCGAGCCCGGTGAGGAGGTACACGTCGCGGCGCCGACCGTGGCGGCGCCCCTCTCCGAGGGACCACACCCGGCCGGAGGCGCGCCCCCCGACATCACCCGCCAAGGCGAGCCCGGTGCCGAGTGCGCGGGCCACCGCCGCGGCGTCGACGGTCCAGGTCGCGAGACGGCCCGCCGGGAACATCAGCAGCCCCGCCTCGGCCGACCCGATGCACGGCGCGACGAGCGTCGGCCCGTGTGGGAGCTTCCGGATCCGGGGCTGGATCCAGCACCCCTCCTCGCAGTGCTCGCAGATCACGGTCTTCGAGGTCTCGCCCGGGACCAGGATGCCGCTGGCCGCGAGCGCGGCGAGGGGCTCGGGCCGAAACCGCTCGGTGTCGTCGAACGTGATGGGCCCCGGCCGGTGCAGCCGATCGAGGACGAGCCGAATCGGGTCGAACATCGGGCCCTGCCACCGCCTGAGCACGTCGATCACGGCGCGATGCCCCAGATCTTGAGGTACCGCTTCAGCACGAGGTGCTCGGGCGTGTCCTTCAGGTCCGACGTGTCGGGCGAGGACAGCGAGAACGCCACCGTCTTCGGGCGCTTCTTCTCGGCGCCGCGCCACACTGCCCGGAGCTTCACCGTGGTCAGGGTCCACTGCGGGAGCGGCGTGTCCAGCTCGTCCGCGACCTGGCGAAGGAAGTCGGCGAGCGGGCACGGCGTGGTCTCGAACGTGATCCGCGGCTTCTTCGAGGCCGAGCGGACGAGGCGCATCGAGCAGACCTCGATCCGATCGAGGTCGTCCACCGGGTCGAGCGCGAAGGCGAACGCGGGGTCGAGCAGGCGGTCGAGGTCGTAGCAGCGGTCGTTGCCGAGCGGCGGCGCGGCGCTCCCGAGCGCCGTCTCGCAGAAGATCCGCTGCAGCGCCTCGATCTCGTCGCGCCTCCCCGGTGCGTGGATCTCGAGGGTGCCCTCATCGGGGCGGTACAACAACGCGACATCGAACGTCGACCGCCGTACCCGGCGCCGGAGCTCGACCCCCTCGTACTCGAGCTCGCTCGTCGCGTAGTCCTCGGGGTAGCCGACGAAGTAGAAGCGCGACGGATCCTGGCGCTCGTAGACCTCGACCTGGCAGTTCCCGCCGCGCCCCTGCGCCTGGTAGAGCTCCTTGATGCCCTCGGCCATCATCAGGAGGACCGGCTCGTCGTGAGCGGGCGGGTAGTGCGGCAAGCTGTTGCGGCGCTTCGACCGGCTGAACCGGATCTGCTCGACCTGGACCAGCTCGCGGCAGTGGTCGAACAGGTCGTCGTCGTGACGGCGGCGCTCGAGGTACAGCCACATCGCGCGGGCGTAGTGGTTCTCCATCCGGCCGAGGCGGTCGACGAGCTCCGGCTCGTACGCCTGCGCCAGGTCCATGACGATGCGGGCCGCGAACTTGTCGGCCAGCAAGTGGATGTCCTGGAAGTCGAGATCGATGCGGCCCCGCACCTCGGTCGGCAACCGGTTCATCGCCTCGGTGATCACCGTCGCGTCGCGGGTGCGCAGCTCATCGAACGCGACGTGGCCGAGCAGATCGTGGCCACGGAAGTAGCGCTGCAGGAGCGACTTCGGCGTCTGACGCAGGAAAGTGCTGAGCGTGTACGTCGAAGCCATAATTGGTCCTCATTAGGTGAACGTGTGTTCAGTTAAGACCATCGCGCGGAGGATCGCCACTCCGATTCGCCAGAATCTGTCCGCGGTCGGTGTCGGCAGTTTCCTGCCGCCCTTTCGGCGATCCTCCCCCAACGGCCTCGACCCTGGATGTGCCGAGATAAGGCGTTCGCGGAGGCTCTTCGTGCGGTTCACGCTTGCGCGTTGGAACATCGACGTCGACACCAAGGACGCGGCCGAGCCGCGAACCTGGCTCATGGAGCGGGTGCGTCAGGAAGTGAAGCTCAAGGGTGAGCCCCACCCGAAGCTGATCCTCCTGTTCACGGACCACGAGGAGGTCTTCGACCTCGACGCCATGGCCAAGAAGGACCGAGGCGCGAGCGGCGGGGCTACCTTCCAGGCGCTCCGCAGCCGGCCGGGCATCCGCCGGCGGTTCGTCGTCCTGCGGATGGAGACGACCGACGACGAAGGCAAGGACCACGTCTTCGCGATGTTGTTCGAGGAGCTCGACGCCGCGGAGGGGAAGCGGCGCTGGTGGATGGCGCTGCTCCCGTTCACGACCGACCCGGTGACCGGACTCGGGAACCCTGATGCCGACTGGCAGCCCTGCAGCGGTGAGACCGATGATCCGCGCCAGCTGCCCGCGTTCCTCCACGAGTACGTGGCGCCACCGGCCGACGCGCGACCGGCGGCCTTCGATCCGCCGCCGGCGATGCTCCAACCCGACATCAAGTTCGCGTTCGGTGAGCTCCCCCCAGGGGCGCCCGTGCCCACGAACCCGAAGCAGCTGGTCGAGTTCGCGTTCCACCTCGCCGCTCGCGAGCTGCTCACTGGCGCCGTTCAGGGCACGGTCATCGTCCGCATCGCCGACCGCTCGTGGGAGCAGTGGATCGTCGGGAACGACGTTCCGACCTCGAACGAGGACATGGCCCGCTACATCGCGAACGTGCGCGAGCCCGTCGCGGACGGCATCGCGATGGTCATCGTCGCCATCCGCCCGAACGACGAGCCGCCGCAGCCCGGCATCCAGGTCGTCGGCGAGATGGGCGGCTACTGGGCCGAGCTCTGGGGCCCGATCGAGTTTCCGCAAGGACCCGCGGGGCCGAAGCAGGTCACCAGGCTCTCGTGGTGGGACCCGAAGCCGGTCCCGGCGGCCGGCATGTTCCTGCACGTCCGGCCGAAGATCGAGTTCGTCCCGTCCCCCACCGATCCGGAGGCGTGAGCGATGGCCAGCCTCCGACCCGTCCGCCGCGCCCTCGATGGCCTCTTGCCGTACGACGCCGAGGCGGTCCAGCGCTGGGCGCTGAAGCGCGTGACCGACGAAGTGGTCCGCTCGGCCTCGGTTCGCCCCCGGATGCTGCTGGTCTGCGACGGCCACGTCGAGGACATCGACCTGGCGGATGCCGCCGGCGGCGACCCGATCGCCACGTTCGTCGGCC
>JBEBJW010000452.1:0-6011 GCA_040079715.1 Myxococcota bacterium
TCGGGACGAGCGGCCGGCCCTGGTCGCGACCCTCCACGAGAGCGCGAAGCGGTACGATCCCGCGCGGGTCCCGTCGTTCGGCCAGACCCTCGTGTACGGGGTCGAGCCCGTCCCGCCGCTGGTCTCGGCGGTGGTCGACCGGATGAACCGCTCCGCGTCGGCCGAGGAGCGGTGGGCGCCGCTGTACTACCCCGTCGCGACCAGCTCGACCGAGGTGATCGTCGACGCGCTCGGGCCACAGAACACCGTCGGGGTGTGCGTCGAGACCTGGTCCGGGTTCGACGAGGCCCGCCGGGTGGCGATGCACAAGGAGATCGTCCTCCACCTGCTGGTCGGGATCGGCGTGCTCGCCCCTGCCGGTCGCGATACCGACCCACCGGAGGCTTCGAGATGACCCCGGTTCGCACGCGGTTCGCGCCCTCACCCACCGGCTCGCTGCACGTCGGCGGCGTCCGCACGGCCCTGTACTGCCTGCTGTGGGCCCGCCGGACCGGCGGCGCGTTCGTCCTGCGGATCGAGGACACCGACCGGGTGCGGTCCACCGACGAAGCGGCCCGCGGGATCGTCCGCGATCTGCGGTGGCTGTCGCTGCACTGGGACGAGGGACCGGACCGGGATCACCCACAGTTCGGGCCTTACTACCAGAGCCAGCGGCTCGAGACGTACCAGCGGTACGCGCGCCAGCTGGTCGACGCGGGGCTCGCGTACGAAGCGTGGGAGTCGACCGACGAGCTCGTGGCCGAGCGGACCGCTGCCGAAGCGGCCAAGCAGAACTACCGGTTCCACCGTCGGACCTACACCGACGCCGACCTCGCGCGGTTCCGGGCCGAGGGCCGCAAGCCGGTGATCCGACTCGCCGCGCCGGGCCACGCGGTGACGGTGAGCGACGTGATCCTCGGCGACGTGACGGTCGAGGCCGACGGGCTCGACGACTTCGTGTTGATCAAGGCCGACGGGTTTCCGACCTACCACTTCGCGGTGGTGATCGACGACCACCTGATGGAGATCGGCCTCGTGCTCCGCGGTCAGGAGCACCTGATGAACACCCACAAGCACCTGCTGCTGTACGAAGCGTTCGGGTGGACCCCGCCCGCGCACGGGCACCTCCCGCTGATCTACAACCCCGCCGGCCAGAAGATGTCGAAGCGGGAGAAGGCGAAGATCGCGCGGGAGGCGGGACGGACCGCGGCGAAGGCGGAGGGCCACCCGCCGACCGACTGGACCTGGCTCGCCGACCGGGCCGGGCTCCCGCCTGCAGACACCGCGGCGTTCATGGCGAAGTCCAACGACGGCGTCGCGACGGCCGAGGCGATCGCGGCGGCGCTCCAGGTGAGCCTGCCGATGATCGAGGTGATGGACTTCCGGAAGGGCGGATACCTGCCGGAGGCGGTGGTGAACTACCTCGCCCTCCTCGGCTGGTCGCCCGGCGACGATCGTGAGCTGCTGTCGGTCGCCGAGCTGCTCGCGGCGTTCGAACTGTCGCGGGTCAACAAGACCGCCGCGCGGTTCGACCCGGACAAGCTCGCGTGGATGAACGGCGAGTACATGAAGACCCTGCCGGAGGACGTGCTGGTCGACCACCTGTCGGAGTGGATCGACGTCGTCCGCACCCCGATCGCGGACCTCGACGACGGCCGCCGCCGGCTGCTGCTCCGGATGTACCGCCCGCGGGCGCGCACGTTCCGCGACCTCGAGCGACTGTGCGGGTTCGTGTTCACCGCGCCGACCGCGTACGATCCGAAGCAGTCGAAGAAGCACCTCGATCCCACCAGCTCCCCAGGCGGTTGGTCGCGGCTGGCCGCCGCCCGCGGGGCCCTCGGCGACGTGATCGCGTGGGAGCCGGTCGGGATCAAGGCCTCGCTCGACGGGCTGTGCGCCGCGACGGGCAGCGCGATCGGCGAGTTCGCGCAGCCGATCCGGATCGGGCTGACCGGCGACGGCGTGAGCCCGGACATCGCCGACACCCTCGCGATCCTCGGCAAGCCCGAGGCCCTCGCCCGGCTCGACCGCCTGCTCGCCCTCCGCCCGCATTGAGCGCGATGGATCCTTCCGGCGCCGTGCGGGCACTGTGTCGGGGAGGGGGTCCGGGCATGGCGTTCGGCAGGCACGGCGGAGGGTGGAGGGCGACGATCCTGGCCTCGGTCCTGGCCCTCGCGGGGTGCGAGGAGCCCGAGCCGTCGAACCCGCCGCCCCCGGGGCCGTGCGTCCCGACGGTCGGCGAGGTCTGCACTGCCCTCGGCGACGGCAGCCGCGGGAACAACGGGCAGGACCTCGACGCCCGCGGGACCTGGTTGTTCCTGCCGTCCGCCGCGACCCTCGATCCCGACGGGCGGGTGGTGGTCGTCGACTACAACAACCTCCTCCTCCGCCGGCTCGACGACGACGGCGTCGCCCGGACGGTCGCGGGCAACGGCGGCCACTCGTACGCGATCGACGGGGTCGACGTGCTCGACTGCCCGCTCGAGAACCCGGTCGACGCGGACTACGGCCCAGACGGCTCGCTGTACATCAACGAACAGCACGGAGCGCGGATCCTCCGCGCAGACCTGAAGGGCTGGCTGACCGTGTACGCCGGCTCCCCGGATCAGCCCGGTTACGACTGCTACACCGGCGACGGGGGGCCGGCGCGCAGCGCGTGCATGTCCCAGTCGTCGGGGGTCACCGTCGGCGACGACGGCTCGGTCTACGTCGCCGACACCGGCAACAACGTGATCCGGGTGGTGTACCCGGACGGCACGATCGACACCCTCGCCGGCTCGGGGGTCGCGACGTACCAGGACGGCGTGGGCGACGGGGCCGCGTTGTCCCACCCGTGGTCGATGACGTTCGCCGATGGGTGGTTGTACGTGGCCGACCGCGAGAACTCGGCGATCCGGCGGATCGACCCGGCCACCGGCGAGGTCACGACCGTCGCGGGCACCGGCACCCGGGGCTACTCGGGCGACGGCGGCCCCGCGGTCGACGCCGCCCTGTCCGGGCCGCTCGGCCTCGACATGGGACCTGACGGCGCGCTGTACGTCGCTGACTCCGAGAACAACGTGATCCGGAAGATCGACGTCGACGGGATCATCACCACGGTCGCCGGGATCCCGGGCGAATACCCGAAGGACTTCGCCGCGGACGGCGGCGACGGGGGCCCCCCGCTCGAGGCGCGGTTCAACTGGCCGAACGACGTGCTGGTGACCCCGACCGGCGACGTGTACGTGGTCGACACGTTCGACGACCGGGTCCGGGTGATCCCCGGGTTGGCCGCCGCAGACTGACACCCGCGCCCGCTCGCGCCAGGGGGACGGAGGGGCGCAGCGCCGAGCGCAGCGAGGCCGAGCGACAGCGAGCCCGGAGGAGCCCGACGGCACCGCAGGTGCCGGGGCGCCCAGGTCCGTCAATCGGCGAGCGGCGCGCCGAACGTCCAGGTCTCACGCAGGTCGCCCGTCGGATCCGACACGACCTGGTCGGACTGGTGCGCCACCTCGACCGTGACCTCGCGGGCGCCGCGGGGGAGCCTCGTGC
This sequence comes from Myxococcota bacterium, assembly GCA_040079715.1. Lineage (GTDB taxonomy): Bacteria > Myxococcota_A > UBA796 > UBA796 > JACKER01. Next base: position 3,511 of record JBEBJW010000452.1, read on the forward strand.
CGTCGAGGGCCACCCCGTCGGCGCGAACCGACACGGTCGATCCCGGGGTCAGCCCGGACACCACGACGTCTCGCCCGTCGATCGCGACCGCGTCGGCCGGGTCCCCGAACCGGAACAGTCGACGGACGAGCAGCTCGGCGCACACGGCACAGAACGGATCGCCGGACTCGTCCATCCGGCAGGTCTCGGCCGGCTTGTACAGGTCGTCGCAGTTCCACGCGCCCTGGTACGCGCCCACCGCGTGGCCGGCCCCGCGCGGCGTCGGCAACGGGGTGCCGGGCGCCACGTGGTCCCGCCACGGTGGGTCGTCCGGCCGATCGGTGATGTTCTCCGGCAATCCGAGCTCGGCGGTCCGGATGCAATCGTCGGCCACGTACTCGTCGCCGAGCATCCCGAAGGCGTGGCCGAGCTCGTGGACCGACGTCTCGGGCAGATCGCCGACCCCGCGGGTCACGACCGCGTAGTGGACGGCCATCCCGCCGAACTGCGGGCTGTTGACCAGCACCAGCACGGCGTCCCACGGGATGTCGGCCAGGGTGTGCGCGATCTTCCACTGTTGCGCCTGGAAGATCGCCCGCGCCTCGTACCCGGCCCCCGAGAACCGGTTGACGAGCTCGATCGGGAAGATCGAGCCGAACGCGGTGTCGACCACCCCGCAGGTCGGGCAGTCGAACGACGCCCCTGCTTCGTTGCTCGCGACGTCGACCCGGGTGATCCCGATCCGGTCGGCGTACGAGGTGTACGGCTCGGCGCCGAGCAAGGTGGCGGCGGCGGCGTCCGCGTCCGCCCGAAACTGTGCCAGATCCTCGGCCCGGTACCCGTCCGGCAGGATCACGAGGTCGACCGCCCGCGCCGGGTCGCCGCCGTCGTGCAGGACCGCGGTCGACAGGACCTCCGCCCCGGCGGGGGTCACGCTCATCGCGTCGGCGAGGGTCGGATCCCACCCGCCCCGCAGGGTGTACGCGCCGGTGCCCGGATCCCGGACCTCGAACGCGATCCACGCCGCGTCGGGCAGGATCGGCACCTGGATCGGGAACTCCCCGAGCGACGGGAGACTGTCGAGGATGTCGACCCCGGACACCCCGGACCAGTACGCGAGGAACGACTCGACCAGCGCCGGCCCGACGGTGGACCGCTCGTACAACAGCGCGTCGTCCGCGTCGTAGATCCGGTACCGGAACCCGTACCGTTCGTCGCCGCCGGCGTCGATGTCGACCGTCTGGGGTCCGGCGAGCACCCCCTCGACCGTGACCACGTCGCCGATCCGCGCCAGGAGCACCTGCGCATCCGCGACGGTCGGCCGGCCGGTCGGCGCGAGTTCGGGCGCCGAGCAACCCGCGAGCAGCGCGATCATCACCAGCCCCGCAGCCGATTCTCCTCGCGGCGGTACAGCGCGAGCGACTCCCGGACCACCTTCAGCGCCTCGGTCGAGTCGCCGATCGGCTCGATCTCCACCGACTTGCCCTCGAGGATCTTGTAGTCCTGGAAGAACCGCTCGATCTCGCGGAGGATGTGCTCCTGGAGCTGCGACACGTCACGGAACCCCGACACCGCCGGATCGTTGACGTGGACCGCGATGATCTTGTCGTCGCCCTTGCCCTGGTCCTTCATCCGCATCACGCCGATCGCCCGGGCGCGCATGATCGCCAGCGGGACCACGGCCTCGTAGCCGAGGACCAGGACGTCGAGCGGATCCCCGTCGTCGCAGTACGTCCGCGGGAGGAAGCCGTAGTTGCACGGGTAATACACCGCGCTGTAGAGCACCCGGTCGACCTTCAACATCCCGGTCGGCTTGTCGAGTTCGTACTTGATCTTGGATCCGCGCGGGATCTCGATCACGACGTTGAACGCCTCGTGTGCGTCGTCCGGATTGTTCGGCAGATCGTGCCACGGGTGGGCCACCGCAGACCTCCGCCGGCAGGCTAACCCGCCGCGCTCGGGCCCGTCCCGGCCGGGGTGGGCTCTCCCCCGCGGATCGCCACCAGCAGCTTCGCGAACGTGGGTTCGGCCTCGGGATCCACGAACGTGTACCCGGTGGCGAGCAGCTTGCGCGGGACGGCGCGGATCGAGGCGATCAGCAGGCTGTCCGCCAGCTCGCCGAGGGCGCCGCGCAGCGCCCACCGCGGGGCATGGGTCACCACCGGCCGGTGCATCTCGCGCCCGAGGGCCTTCAGCCACTCCTTGTTCTGTGGCGGATTCGGGACCGTGCCGTTGAACGCGCCCCGACAATCCGGGTGATCCGCGAGGTGGATCAACGCTCCGACCGCGTCGTCGATCGAGATCCACGGCGTGTACTGCCGACCGTGCCCGAGCCACCCGCCGATGTATCGGAACGGCATCACCATCAGCGGGAAGGCGCCTCCGGTCGGCGACAGCACCACGCTCATCCGCAGCACGGCGCTCCGGCAGCCGATCGACTCGCTCGCGAGCTGGGCGGCCTCCCACGCGACGCACAGCTCGGCCATGAACCCGGTCCCGGGCGGATCGTCGTCGTCGATGAA
>JBEBJW010000453.1:0-6009 GCA_040079715.1 Myxococcota bacterium
GCCCGGGTGGACCCCCGGCGTCCGCGACGCGCTCGAGGCGATGGTCCGGGCCGGGCCGGGCCTCGCCGCGCTCGACTTCGACAAGACCTGCCTGACCGGCGACGTGAGCGAGACGCTGCTCGCGCGCCTCGCCGCCGCGTCCGGGCGTGACCTGGTCGGCGAATACGAGGCGGCCTGCGCGGTCGATCTGCGCGCCGCGTACGTCGACCTCGTGCCGACCCTGATCGCGGGCCGGACCGAGGCCGAGATCCGAGCGCTGGCGCTCGCCACGTTCCGGAGCGGGATGGCCGTCCGCGAGCCGATCCGCGAGCTCGTGTGGGCGATGCACCGCGGCGGGTGGGAGGTGTGGGTGGTGACGGCGTCGGCCGAGGTCGTGGTCCAGCCGGTCGCCGAGCAGCTCGGGATCCACCCGCACCGCGTGCTCGGGATGCGGTCGCCGGTCGGTCCGGACGGCCGGTTCGTCCCGGTCGTCACCGAGCCGATCACCTACCGCGAGGGAAAGCTGGCCGCGATCCGCGCCGCCACCGGGGCCGACCCGACGTTCGCCGCGGGCGACAGCCGGTCGGACGCGCCGATGATGGCTGCGGCGCGATATGCGCTCCTGCTCGACCACGGCGATCCGGCGCTCCGCGACGAAGCGGCGGCGCGCGGTTGGTGGGTCGAGCCCGAGGAGCGGATCCGATGATCGGCGTTGCGGTGCTGGATTTTGGCGGTCCGCAGAGCGAGGACGAGCTCGTCCCGTTCCTGACGAACCTGCTGACCGACGTGTTGCCCGGCCCGGCGATGGTCAAGGGGATCGCGGCGCCGCGGATCGCCCGGTCGCGCGCCCGCACCGTGGGCCCGCACTACGCGTCGATCGGGTGGTCGCCGCTCGTCCCGACCCACCGCCGCCAGGTGGAGGCGCTCCGGGCCGCGCTGGCGACCCAGGACGGCGCGACCGAGGCCCCGCCGCTGGCGTCCGGGATGATGTTCACCGCGCCGACGATGGACGAGGCGGTGGCCTCGCTCCGGACCCAGGGGGTCGACCGGATCGTGGCGCTGCCGATGTTCCCGCACCACTCGATCGCGACGACCCAGGCGGCGTTCTCGTTCTTCCACGACGCGCTGGTCCGGGCCGGGTGGGGCGAGGTCCCGGTGCGGTGGATCCCGGCGTACCCCGAGCACCCGTCGTACGTCGAGGCGCTGGCCAACACGATCCGCGCCGGAGTGGCCGCGACCCCGGGCGATCCGGCCGACCCGGTCCACCTGCTGTTCACCCCCCACGGCCTGCCGGTGTCGTGGGTCACCGACCGCGGCGACCCCTACCCCGACCAGATCCGGGCCAGCGTGCGCGCGGCGATCCGCCTGCTCGGCTGGACCGGGCCGTACCACGTCGGCTGGCAGAGCCGGGTCGGGCCGGTGCGGTGGCTGACGCCGTCGACCCCCGACGCGCTCGACGCGATCGCCGCCGCGGGGGGCAAGCGGGTCTGCATGGTGCCGATCAGCTTCGCGAGCGAGCACATCGAGACGCTGTACGAGATCGACGTGGAGTACCGCGCCCACGCCGAGCAGCGCGGGATCACCGGGTTCGGTCGCGCGCCGGCGCTCGGCGTCGAGCCCGCGTTCGTCGACTGCCTCGCCGACCTCGTGCGCACCGGGATCGCGTCGTTCGGCCGGTACGAGTGCGTCCGATGTCTGATGCCGAAGGACGACGCGCACCGCCGCCGTCCGAGCTGTCCGAACTGCCGGTTCAAGACCCCGGCGTACCTGCGCGAGGGGCGAGCGTGACCGCGAACCGACCCACTGGGGGCGCCGATGGGAAGGCGCCGATCCTCGCGTCCGCCGCCGACGCCTCGCGCCTCGACCAGATCCTCCGCGGCGCCCGCCGGATCGCGGTCGACACCGAGTTCCACGCCGAGCGCCGCTACGTGCCCGAGCTGTACCTGGTGCAGATCCACGTCGACGGCGGCGACACGTGGATCGTGGATCCGCTCCGCGACGACCTGATCGTCCGAATCGCGCCGGCGCTGAAGGCGGTGCCGTGGGTGGTCCACGCGGGCGAGCAGGACCTGCGGGTGCTGTCGGTCGCGCTCGGGGGCCTGCCGGACACCGTGCTCGACACCCAGATCGCCGCCGGGCTCGTGTCGAGCCACTGGCCGGCGCCGTACCAGGGCCTGGTCTCGCAGTACCTCGGGCGCCCGCTCGACAAGGGCGAGACGCTGTCGGACTGGAGCCGGCGACCGCTGAGCGCGGCCCAGCTGTCGTACGCCGCGCTCGACGTGGAGCTGGTGCTGCCGCTGTGGGACCGGCTCGAACAGCTGCTCGCGGACCGCGGGCGGCGCGAGACCGGCCTCGCCGCGTGCGAGCACGCCCGCCGGGCGGCGATCGATCCTCCGACGGACGCCGAGGCGTTCCGGGAGATCCCGGCCGCGCCGACCCTCGCGCCGAACGCGCTGCTCGTCCTGCAGGAGCTCGCGGCCTGGCGCCTCGAACGGGCGCGGGCCACCAACCAGCCGGTGCGGGCGGTGCTGTCGGACGGCGCGCTCGTGGATCTGGCCCGGCGCCAGCCGATCACCGTCGAGTCGCTCACCGCGAACCGTCGCCTCCCGCGCACGATCCATCGGGACGCGCCCGAGCTGGTGGAGCGGATCGCCCGCGCGTCGCGCCGGCCGGAGTTCGCGGTGCCGAAGCTGGTGCGCAAGCGGACCCCCGGGTGGCGTCGGGCGGCCTGGCTCCAGCTGTGGGCGGAGTGCGCGGGCGAGCGGAGCGCGTTCGGTGCGGGCCTCGTCCTGCCGCGGATCCTGTGCGAGCTGCTGGTGCTCGATCCGCCGGCGGACCGCGACGCGCTGCGGGCGGCGCTCGGGTGGCGGGACGCGGTGGTCGGTGACGAGCTGCTGGACGTGCTCGCTGGCCGGGCGACCCTCCGACTGGGTCCGGTCGACGTGGACGGCAGTCCCCCGACCTGACTCCCGCGCCTGGGGATCCGCGCCTTCCGGGTGACCGGCGAAAAAAATCCCAGCGGGCGATCACGCAGTCTCCAACTGCGTCGAGACCGCTGATAGAAATTTTTCTCACGAAGAGTGTTGCGCGGAATCGTCCCCCTGGGTGACACTTCGATCACGGGCAGCGACCAACCCGCGGGCCTTCCCGAAGCACCAAAAACCCACCCACGCTGGAGTTCCCATGCTGACCAAGTTCATCCGCGACGAGCAGGGCGCCACCGCGATCGAGTACGGCCTCATCGCCTCCCTCATCGCGATCTTCATCATCACCGCGATTGCGCTGGTGGGCACCAACCTGCAGAACACGTTCAACTCGGTCGCGAACCACCTCACCTGATCGAGGGGAGCCCGGTCGTCCACGATCGGGCCCTCGCGATGACGCCGCGCAGCGGGATTCCCGAGCACGGCCTCTTCGGCTGAGGAAATTCGTGTCCGTCGGGCCTCGCCCGACGATCACCGAGGGAGCCGGGCCACCTGCCCGGCTCTTTCCGTTTCTGGATCCGTCGACCGCGGCGCGCGAGCCGATCCCGACCGAGCGGCCGCGCGCGCGACCCGTCGTGCGCCCCGCCCCGATCGATCGTCCGCCGTGAATCCTGCGGCCAGGTCCGCGATCCGCGACCACCAACGCCCGTTCGGCGGTCCAGCGCCGCGGTCCTTCCGCGCGAGACCGCGTTGCGCTAAAACCGGCCGACGGATCCGGGGGCGACGGCCCCCACTCCCCAACCAAGAGGATGCCCATGGCTCGTCGCAACACGGGTGGCCGACTCCGCGCCCTGGTGTTCCTGATCATCTCGTTCGGCGCGGCCCTCGTCGCGAGCGTGGTCATCTTCGTCGTCATCAGCTCGTACCAGCGCGAGCTCCAGACGGTGAGCAAGCCGGACGAGGTCGTCGAGGTGATGCGCGCGAAGCGCGACATCTGGCAGGGCAAGACGATCGACACCGAGGACCTCGAGACGGTCGCGCTCCCGATCGACTACGTGCCGGACAGCGTGCTGCGGACCCAGGATCAGGCGGTCGGGCGGGTGCCGCGCGAGCGGATCCTCGCGTTCGAGTTCATCCGCGAGGAGCGCCTCGCCGATCCCGAGGCTGGCGTCGGCCTGAACGCGATCATCCCGCGCGGGATGCGCGCCCTGTCGATCAACATCAGCGACGGCTCGGCGGTGTCCGGGTTCCTGAACCCCGGGAACTACGTCGACGTGCTGGTCACGATCGACGGCGACGACACCCACAAGGAAGCCGAGACCCGCACGCTGCTCCAGGCGGTGACCGTCCTCGCGGTCAACAACCGGCTGGGGAGCAACTCCGAGAACGTCGACCGGGCGCGACCGTCGGTCACGCTCGCGGTCACCCCGGATCTCGCCGAGAAGCTGACGCACGCGGTCGCGCAGGGCACGGTCACCCTGACCCTCCGCAACGACATCGACGTGACCCACGTGGAGACCCACGGCGCGCTCGTGAAGAACCTGCTCGGCGGGGCGAGCGAGGAGAAGCGGATCACGGTCCAGGAGTGGACGGCGCGAACCCGCGCGAGCGTCGATGGAACCGTCACGATCATCCAGGGACGCGAAGTCTCGAAGGAAAAGGTGCGGAGCGGTCCGTGAGCAACTCTGGTAGGCTCGCGCCCGGTCGACACACCACCACTCGCCACCTACACCTCCACGAGGACACCACCCGATGAGGTTCCCAACTGGGAAGGAACTCCTGCTCCGCCTGGTGATCGCATGCGCTGCTGCGTTCTCCGTGTGGACGCCGATCGCGCACGCGCAAGAAGAGCGCGCGGATTGGCTCGACATCGAGCTCGGCAAGTCGCTCGTGATCACGACGCCGCGGGTCCCGTCGGCGATCGCGATCACCGATCCCGATGTCGCGGTGGCGGTGACCCTCGGCGTCGCGAACAAGATCCAGGTCCAGGGCACCTCGATCGGCACCACCGACCTCGTCGTCCAGTTCGGTCCGGGTGTCCCGCCGCTCGTGTACGAGATCACGGTCCACCGCGACCTGTCGGACCTCGTCCGGCGGATCGACTCGATCGTCGAAGGCGAGCCGCCCCGGGTGTACCCGCTCGGGGAGCGGATCGTGGTCGAGGGCCCGGTCGACGACCTCGACACCCTCGAGCAGGTCGCGCTCGTGTCGCGGATCTACGACGAAGAGTTCGTCAACCTGATGTCGGTCCGCGGTGACCACCAGGTCCAGCTCGAGGTGATGTTCGCCGAGGTGTCCCGCACCGCGGCGCGCGAGCTCGGGCTGAACGTGCTGTACGGCAACCGGAGCCTGATGGGCGCGCTGATCGGGCCGGTCACCGGCGCGGTCCAGGTCGCCAACCCGCAGCTGCTCGACGTGTTCCAGTCCACCGCCGAGCCCGGGTTCGTCGGGTCGCCGGTCGTCGGCGGGATGAACCTCGGCGCGTACGTCCAGCAGATCAACCTCGCGGCGGTCCTCGGCACCCTCGACGACTACAAGGTCGGCAAGGTGCTGGCCCAGCCGACCCTCGTGTCCCTGTCCGGCCAGAAGGCCGAGTTCCTGTCCGGCGGCGAGATCCCGATCCCGACGCCCCAGGGCGGCGGCGGCGGCACCACGATCACGATCGACTACAAGGAATACGGCGTCCAGCTGTGGTTCATCCCCACGGTGCTCGCCGGCGACGTGATCGACATCCAGATGTACCTCGAGATCTCCGAGCCCGACTTCTCGGTCGCCACCCGGGTGGCCGGGTTCGACGTGCCCGGGTTCTTCGCCCGCAAGAGCACGAACCACCTCCGCCTCGAAGACGGGATGACGTTCGCGGTCGCCGGGCTCCTGTCGGACAACGTCACCTACGCCCGGGTCGGGATCCCCGGCCTCGGTCGCCTGCCGCTGGTCGGCGCGTTGTTCCGGACCGTCCGCCACGTGCGCGACGAGACCGAGGTCGTGATCTACGTGACCCCGCGGCTGGTCCGGCCGCTGGCCCCGGGCGAGGTCCCCGCCGCCCCGGGCCCCACCGAGAACAACAACCCGAGCGACTTCGAGCTGTTCATCCTCGGCATGGACC
>JBEBJW010000454.1:0-5999 GCA_040079715.1 Myxococcota bacterium
CGTGAACCCCCGTCCGGTCGTCGGAGTGGACCGATCCACCCGACGTGAACCCCCGTCCGGTCGTCGGACGGACCGATCCACCCGACGTGAACCCCTCCCCGGTCGTCGGACGGACCGATCCACCCGAGGTGAACCCTCCGGTTCGTCGGGTGAATCGATCACCGTCGCGGGCACCGGCCGCCGACGCACCGGGACGGGGGCACGGGCATGGGCGAGGGCACGGGCGAGGGCCGCTACGCGGGGCGGAACACCAGCGACACCGAGTTGATGCAGTACCGCAGGCCCGTCGGCTCAGGGTGGGGCCCCCCCACGAAGAGCTTCGGGCCGTCCGGGAACACGTGCCCGAGGTGCCCGTCGCACCGGGCGCAGGTCACCTCGGTCCGGACCATCCCGAACGCCGTGTCCTGGTGCTCGGCCACCCGGCCCGCCGCGATCGGCTTCGTGTAGCTCGGCCAGCCCGTCCCGGAGTCGAACTTGTCGGCGCTGGCGAACAGCGACAGCCCGCAGCCCGCGCACCGGTACACCCCGGGCGCGTGGTGGTCCCACAGGGCGCCGGTGAACGCGCGCTCGGTGTCCTTGTTCCGCAGGACCGCGTACGCCATCGTCGGCAGCGCCGCCTTCCACTCGGCGTCGGTCTTGACCAGCGGGGTCACGGTGGCCGGGTCCGACGGCTCGTCGAACGCGGGCTTCGTCGGCACCGGCAGCGCAGGGCCCGCCCCGCTCGACCCGCCGGCCGCCGCGCACGCGGTCGCGGACAACGCGAGGACCAGGAACCGTCGGCGATCGATCATCACAGCCTCCACGTCCACGGATACGGCGGGCGCGGCAGCCGGGCTCAGCCCTCGCTCCGCCACCGCCGCGACCGGGCCACCTCGCGCTCGTAACCCGCGAGCTCGTCCGCCAGCCGCGCGTCGTCCCACCCGAGCAGCGACGCCATCCGCCGCGCGATCGCGCCGGCGGCGGTCAGCCCCTGGTCCACGTCGCGGTAGTACAGCTGGGTCCGCCGGATCAGCACGTCGGACACCCGCGTCGCCAGCTCCTCCCGAACCGCCCAGTCGACCTGCCCGAGGATCTCCGGCCGCCCCTCGACCAGCGCGGTGCCGAGCTCCGGGTCCGACGCCACCCGGCGCGCGAGATCGAGCCCGCGCATCCCGTAGGTGTCTGCCAGGTGCCGCGCCTGGGCCGCGGTCAGCTTGTCGCCCGACGCCGATCGGATCTGGGCCGCCACCCGGTCGTGGTCGTCGTCCTCCGGCCAGCCGACCGCGCCCGGCAGCGGCTCCTCGTCGGTCCGGGCCGACCCGAGCCGCGCCACCAGGTGGTTGCCGAGGCGGAGCAGGTTGACCGCGGTGTCGACCACCTCCGACGCCATCCGCCGGTAGGTGGTCAGCTTGCCGCCGGCGATCGTCACGAGGCCGTCGGCGCCGACCGTGATCTGGTGCTCGCGCGACACCTTCGACTCGGACACCGCCGCGTCCGGCGGCTGCATCAGCGGACGGAGCCCGGCCCAGGTGGCGACGATGTCGGCGTGGGTCAGCGGGTGGTTCGGGAAGTACGCGCGGGCCGCCTCGATCAGGTAGTCCACGTCGGCCCGGGTCGCCGCGACCTCCGCCGGGTCGCCCTCGTAGTCCGTGTCGGTCGTGCCGATGTACGCGCGGTCCCCCCACGGGATCGCGAACAGCACCCGCCCGTCCTTCGGGTGGATCGCGACCACCGCATGCTGGACCGGCAGCTTCGCCCGATCGACCACCACGTGGACGCCCTTCGTCGGCCGGAGCAGCGCCCCGCCGATCGACGCCGCCGACATCCCGATCGTCTTGTCCGTCCACGGGCCGGTCGCGTTGATCACCGCGTTGGCGCGGATCTCCTTGCGGGCGCCGGTCAGCACGTCCTCGACCGTCACCCCGGTGATCCGGCCGTCCGCTCCCTTCAAGAACCCGACGACCTTCGTGTAGGTGGCGATCACCGCGCCGCACACCGCCGCGTCGAGCGCGGTCTCGAGCGTCAGCCGCGCGTCGTCGGTGCCGCAGTCGTAGTACACCGGCGCCCCGGTGAGGTCGGTGCCGTCGAGCGCCGGCTCCTCCTTCGCGACCTCGCCCGGCTTCAGCGTGCGGTGGACCTTCGGCGACCGGAACAGCGACAGGCCGTCGTACAGCCACATCCCGGCGTTGATCATCCACAGCCCGCGCCGGCTCCGCTTGTACACCGGGAACAGGAACGCGAGCGGGTTCACGAGGTGCGGCGCGATGTCCATCAGGATCCGCCGCTCGGACACGGCCTCGAACACGAGCGAGAACTCGTACTGCTCGAGGTACCTCAGCCCGCCGTGGACGAGCTTGCTCGACCGGGACGAGGTGCCGGACGCGAGGTCCCCCATCTCGACCAGCACGGTCCGCAGCCCGCGCCGGGCCGCGTCGCGGGCGATCCCGGCGCCGGTGATCCCGCCGCCGACCACCACCACGTCGCCGACCCACGGGGCGGAGTCGTCCCCGAGCGCTTCCCACATCCGCGTCCGCGTCGGCATCCGGTCAGTCCTCCGTCCGCCGCGGGCCCCACGGCGGGGTCCGTCCGGCGGCGATCGCGTCGAAGTTCTCCCGCCCGATCGCGGCCTCGCCGGCGTCGACACACGCGGCGTACGCCCGGGCCTCGATCTCGGTCCGCTCCTCGGCGGTCTGCCCGACCGACGCGAGCACCCCGCGCTTGAACCGGGCGATCGCGGTCGGCGACTTGCGGGCGGCGAGCTCGCACAGCCCGATCGCCCGCGCGAGCCCGGCGTCGACGGTCGGGACGCGCTCGTGCACGAGCCCGATCCGCAGCGCCTCGTCCGCGCCGACCCGCTCGCCGGTCATCCCGAGCCGGAGCGCGTGCCCGACGCCGATCTCGGTCCACAGCTCGCTGGTGCCGCCGGCCCCCGGCAGGATCCCGAGCCCGGTCTCCGGCAGCCCGAACACCGCGCCGTCCGCCGCGATCCGCCAGTCGGCGGTCAGCAGGAACTCGGTGCCCCACCCGAGGGCGATCCCGTCGACCACCGCCACGTGCAGCACCGGGGCCCGACGGAGCCGCGCGAGCACCGACCGCTGCCACGCGACGTGCGCCTTGACCCGGTCCGGCTCCCACCCGACCCGCTCGGTCACGTTCGCGCCGGCGACGAAGATCGGCGTGCCCTTGCTGGTCTTGCGCCGCGAGAACGTGATCAGCGACACCACCAGCGGATCGGCCTCCAGCGCGGCCGCCAGCGTCTCGAGCTCGACGAGCTGGGCCGACCCGATCTCGTTCGCCTTGCCGTGATCGAGCTCGAGCGTCCACCGACGCCCGCCGTCCTCGATCGTCACCTTGAGGTGCGCGAACCGGTCCATCGCCTACAGCAGCCCGTACCGGCGCATCACCGACCGCTGATCCTCGTGCGACACCAGGGTCAGGATCCGCCAGGTTGGCGCGCCGCCGAGCAGGTACGAGATCTCGAACTGGATCCGCTGTGAGCCCGTGTTGGTGAACCGGACCGCCCAGGTGACCGAGACCAGCGTGTGGTGCTCGCCGATCGGCACGTCGCGGACGGTGACGACCTCGACCCGCTCGAGGCCGGACTCGAGGTGGAACGCGCGGACCCCGCGGAGCCACTTCAGCATCCCCGGGCCGTTGTCGTACGTCGCGCTCTTGGTGGGGTTCGCGGTCATGAACACCGGGGCGTACCGGTCGGCCACCGCCTCGACCTCGCCGGCGGCCCAGTCGTTGGCGTAGCCCTCGAACCATCGCTTCCAGTCGTGTGCCATCGCGTCCCTCGCGTCTCGCAGACTAGCCCGTACAGGCGCCCGGTGCCGCTGTCACCCGGTGAACGGATCCGGGCTCCGTCCGGCTGGGACGCGCCGGCCGCGCGGGCCCCGACGCGCTCGGACGTCCGCCGGGACGATCGTCCGGTGGGTGTCGATCGCCGGCAGCCGGACGGTGAACCCGCCGCCGACCGCGGCCACCGTCCCGCCGAGGGCGTGGACCAGCGCCCGCCCGAGCGCGATCCCGAGCGCCGGGACGCGATCGCCGGCGTTCGGCGGCCCCGACAGCTCGAGCCGGACGAACGGCTCGGCCGACGCCTCGGGCTCGACCGTGATCCGGCACGGCCGCCCCACCACCCGGGTCAGCCGGTCGACGATCTGCGCCACCCGAAGCCCGTCGCCGCGGACCACCAGCCCCGACGACGCCGGGACCGTGAGATCCGGGGCGGCGAACCGCGCGAGCAGCGGCCCGAGCGCGACCTCCTCGTCGGCGAACGTCATCCGGCCGAGCTCGACCGACGCGAGGTCCTGCAGATCCGCCGCGAGCCGGGCCAGCGCCTCGACCGCGTCCGCGGGGGCCGCCCCGCCGGCGACCAGGGCCGCCACCGGACGATCGAGCTCGCGGACCACCGACCCGAGCAGCGCCGACCGGATCCGGGTGACCGCGGCGGGGTCCCGGTCGCGTCCCGGATCGTCCGCGGGCCGGGCGAGCGGCTCGGGGGCGATCGCGTACACCACGGCGTGTCCACCGACCGGCCCGCACGACAGCCGCACCGGCACGAACCGGCCCCCGGGGAGCGCCGCGGCGAGGTGCCAGTCGACCCCGACGAGCTTCCCCTCGGCGGTCAGCCGCTCCGACGGCCGGAGGTCCGGTCGGTCCAGGTCCGGGACCAGCGCGCGGAACGGCGCGCCCACGAGGTCGTCCCGCTCGAACAGCGCGCGCGCCGCGGGGTTGGCCGCGAGCACCACCCCGTTCGCCCCGACCAGGACCACCGCGTCGACCAGGGCCGCCCCCGGCGCGCCGTCCGCGAACGGGCCGGTGACGTACGCGTCGATCAGCGCCCGCTCGGCCTGCCGGAGCCGCGCGGTGAGCCACCCGACCCACCCGAACCACACCGGCAGCGCGTCGAGCACGAACCACGCCGCCGACGCCCGGTGCCGATCCACGATCGCCGCCGGCGCGAGCCCGCCGTACACCACCGCGAGCGTCGCGACGCCCGCCGCGACACCCACCCCGACCCATCGGACCGTGGACCGCACCGCCTCGCCTCCGGGTCACCCCGCGCGACGTATGTCGGTGGGCGGGGGTGCCGACTGCTCGCGCCGGGGGCTCGGATCGGACGGTATCTGGTGCTCGATCTGCTCGGGCACGGCGGGATCGCCTCGGTGTACCGGGTGCGCCACGTCGAGCTCGGGTCGCTCCACGCGCTGAAGCTGCTCGAGCTACGCCGGGGGCAGGTCCGCGAGCGGCTGCTCGACGAGGGCCGGGCCCAGGCCACCCTGGTCCACCCGAACGTGGTCCGGGTGACCGACGTGCTGATCCACGACGACGCGCCGGTGCTGGTGATGGAGCTGGTCGACGGGCCGTCGCTCGACCGGTACGTCCTGCGGCACAAGCGGCTCGAGCTCGCCGAGGCCCGGTCGCTCGCGATCGGGATCACCCGCGGCCTGCGCGCCGCCCACGCCTCCGGGCTGGTCCACCGCGATCTGAAGCCCGGGAACGTGCTGCTCGCGCCGAACGATCGAGGGGCCGCCGTCCCGGTGCCGAAGCTGTCGGACTTCGGCCTCGTGAAGGTGCTCCGCGACGATCAACGCCGCCTGCGGACGCCCACCCGGACCGGGATCGCGATGGGCACGCCCGAGTTCATGGCGCCGGAGCAGATCCGCGACGCCGCGGGGGTCGACGCGCGCGCCGACCTGTACTCGCTCGGGTGCGTGCTGTACGCGATGGTCACCGGCCGGCTGCCGTTCACCGGCGACGGGCTGACCGACCTGTTCGACCGGATCGTCGCCGGGGCGTTCCCGCGGCCGTCGGCGGTGGCCCCGGGGGTGCCGCCGACCCTCGACGCGCTGATCGTCCGGTTGCTCCGCGCGGATCCGGCCGAGCGTCCGCAGTCGTGCGACGAGGTGCTGGCGACGCTGACCGACCCGCGGTCCGGGGTGCCGTCCGGGCCGAGCACGATCCACCCCGGCGCCCTGCTCGCGACCGCCGTCACCGCCGGTCCCGCGTGGCCC
>JBEBJW010000455.1:0-5996 GCA_040079715.1 Myxococcota bacterium
GAGCTCGTGTTCACCGCCACGAGCCAGTTCGTGTGGATGACCCTGCTCCCGTCGAGCTCTCACGGTCGGGGGAAGACGTTCGCGGTGGCGATGACCGCGACGTCGGTGTTCCGGGCGATCGGGGCGGCGCTCGCGTTCCCGGTGGTGGTCGAGTCGGCCCGCCCCGGGCTCGCGATGGCGGCGCTGGCGCTCCCGGCGCTGGCGGTGGCCCTCCCGGCCGGCCCCGTGTGGCGCGCGTTCCGGGCGGCCGGCGGGGTGCGGTGACCGGAGCGGCTCCGGGGGGCTACCGGAGCGGCAACCGAACGGTGAACGTCGTGCCGCGCCCGACCTCCGATTGGACCGCCACGTCGCCGCCGGCGCGCGCGACGATCCGCCGGACCACGAACAGCCCGAGGCCGGTGCCGCGGTCCGGTGGCTTGGTCGTGTAGTACGGCTCGAAGATCTGGGGGAGGAGGGCCGGCCCGATCCCGCCGCCGTTGTCCGAGATCGCGCACGCGCCGTGGGGCGGAGCGGCGGTGACCTGGACATGGATCGTCCGGCGGAGGTGGCGGCCGTCGGTCAGCGCGTCGACCGCGTTCTTGACCAGGTTGACCACCACCTGCTCGATCTCCGACCGGGACGCGGTGACCGGCACCGGCCCGGTGGGGACGTCGATCGTCAACCGCACCGGCGCGAGCACCCCGGCGGAGCGAAGCAGGCTGACCGTCTCGGCGACGGCGACCCCGAGGTCCGCCGCGGCGTCGCCTCCGGCCGGCGGCCGCCCGAAGTGGAGCAGGTTCCGCGCGTGGTGGTCGAGCTGGTCCCGCACCCGCCCGAGGGTCCCGAGCGTCTCCGGGGTGGGCGGCGCGTCGGCGGCGTCGCGCCGGAGCTCGCCGAGGGTCGCGTCGAGCACGGTCAGCAGGTGGGCGAGCTCGTGCCCGACCGCGCCCGCCATCGTCCCGAGCGAGGCGAGCCGCTCGGCCCGCACGAGCTGGACCGCCATCGCCTCGAGCTTCCGCTCGACCAGCGCCCGGTCGGCGGTCACGATCCGCGCCTGCTCGACCGCGTCGGCCAGCGCCCGCTGGAGGTGCTCCTGGGCGCACGGCTTGGTCAGGAACCGGAACACGCTCCCGTCGTTCACCGCCGCGATCGCGCCGTCGAGCGTGGCGTGCCCGGTCAGCAACACCCGGGTCGTGTCCGGGGCGACCACCCGGACCCGGCTCAGCAGCTCCGCGCCGTTCATCCCCGGCATCGCGTAGTCCGACACGATCACCGCGAACGGTCCGGCGTCGGCGATCGCCCGCATCGCCGCCGCCCCGCTGTCGGCGGTGGTGATGTCGAATTGTCGGCGGAGCGAGTTCGACAGGGCGGCGAGCGCGTGCGGCTCGTCGTCCACGCACAGGATCCGGGGGACGGTTGCGCCGGCGCGGATCGCGGTCAGGGGGGTCGCCTTCATGCCATCACCGGGTCCTTGTTGTTCCGGCGGACGATGACCCGGAGCGGCTCGCGGACCGTGCCGGGTCGGAAGTGGCGGGTCCGCTCGAGGAACCCCGCGGTGACCTCGTACCCGCGGACCACGAGCAGGGTCCCGCTGGTCAGCTTCACGTCCTCGGCGAGGACCATCCCGGCGCGGAGCCCGGCGAGGGGCAGCTCGCGCACGTCCTCGAGGTCGTCGCCGCCGCGGATCGCGTGCAGCGCGTCGAGCACCGCCGGGTCGTACCGCTCGCGCCCGCGCATCGTCGACAGCGCCAGGGCCGGGGTGCTGCCGCCCACCTCGAGGTCGTCGAAGTCGGTCGCGACCCGCAGGACCTGGCCGAACCGCTCCGCCGCGTCGGGGGCGGTGGACTGTTGCCGCCACGACCGACCGCGGGCGAGCAGGATCGCGCGGACCGCCTCGAGCCTCGGGATGTTCGCGAGCAGGTGGTCGGTCACGGTGTGGACCCGCGCCACCGCCTTCTCCTCCGCGTCGGACAGGGTGTGGCCGTGGTGGAGCTTGTCGATCGTGCCTGGTTCGAGCGAGATCGTCCCGAGGGGTGACAGCATCGCGGCCACCTCGAGCTGCCACCGCTCGGTCAGGCCGAGCTCGACGGCGAGATCGGTCGCGAGCTGCTTCAGTCGGTTCGCCCGACCGAACGCGACCGGGTTCGCGAGGGCGAGCACGTCGATCAGGGTCTTGATGCTGCCGTGGAGCGTCTGCTCGAGCAGCACCCGCTCGGTGGTGACCAGCCGGTACAGCTCGGCCGCCGCGTCGACCGCCGCCATCAGGTCGGTCGGGGGGCACGGCTTCTGGAGGAACCGGAAGATCTGGCCGTCGTTGACCGCGGCGATCGCGCTGTGGAGGTCCGCCTGGCCGGTCAGCAGGATCCGGACGGCGTCCGGAACGATCCGCCGGGCCCGCCCGAGGAACGCCGCGCCGTCCATCCCGGGCATCCGCATGTCGGTCAGGATCACTGCGATCGACGGGTCGCGCTCGAGCGCGTCGAGCCCGGCGGCGCCGCTGGTCGCGGTGATCGGGTCGTACCGGCGACGGAGGTGGAGCGCGAGGCCGTCGAGCACGTTCGGCTCGTCGTCCACGCACAGGACCCGCGGTCGCGCGACGCGGTCCGCCATCAGCCCGCCCGCGCGATGACCGACAGCTCGTCGGCGGCCATCGCTTCCCAGGCCGGCAACCGCGGGGCGAGCCCAGCGGCGGTGAGGAACGCGTGGTCCACGTCGACCCGTCGGCGGCCGGCCTTCGCGCGGCGGACGAGCACGGTCGCGACGTGCAGCGCCCCGAGCACGTCGCGGGTCCCCTCGGTCACCTCGGACGGGGTGTGGTGGTACGCCACCGCCTCGACGATCGGGAACGGCAGGCCCCACACGCCGAGCAGGTACGCGCCCACCTCCGCGTGGGTCGTGCCGAGGATCGTCCGCTCGACCTCGTGGATCGGCGCGTCGGACTCCTCGGTGATCCGCAGGACCTCGGCGTACGCGTCGGTCATCCCCTGGACGAGCACGATCGTGCCGATGTCGTGGACGATCGCGGCGGTGAACACCTCCTCGGCCTTGGTCCGGTCCGGCAGGAACCGGCGGGCGAGGCGGGCGGTGATCAGCGAGTCCTCCTGGAGGCGGTCGAGCGAGAACCCGTCGAGGGCGACGTCCCGGCTGCAGGCGAACACGTGGGCGGTCAGCGCGAGGCCCCGGAGGAGCTCGGACCCGAGGTACAGCACGGCTTGCCGAATCGACGAGATCCGTTGGGGCAGGCCGAAGTACGCCGAGTTGACGAGCTGCAGGACCTTCGCCGACATCGCGGGGTCCTTCTCGACGATCGCGCCGAGATCGGCGAGGCCGGTGGTCGGGCGGGCGATCGCGGCCGCCAGCTCGACGTAGGTCCGGGGGACGGACGGCAGCTTGTCGAGCTTGCCGACGATCTTCCGGATCGTCTCGTCGTGGAGCAGCACCTGGAGGTTGCAGGTCCGCTCGATCGCGACCCGGAGCGCCTCGGCGTCGCACGGCTTGCTCATGAACTGGTGGGCGACCGGCAGCGCGCGGACCAGCGCGTCCTGCTCGGCGTGGCCGGACAGGACGACCCGCGCGACGCTCGGGTGGCGCTCCTTGACCTTGGTGAGCAGGGCGGCGCCGTCCATCCCGGGCATCCGCATGTCCGACACGATCACGTCGAACGGCCCGCGCTGCAGCTCGGTCAGGGCGTCGGCCCCGCTGGTCACGAACACCATGTCCCACCGTCGTCGCTGCTTGCGGAGGAGGTTCTGCAGCCCCTCCAGGACGCTCACCTCGTCATCCACGAACAGGATCCGCTTGGTCATGCCGCCACCCGCTGAAGCTGTGGTTTCTTGCCTTCGATCGGCAGGCGGACGTGGAACGTCGTGCCGGTGCCGGTCTCGGAGTCGAACGTGAGCTGGCCGCCGTGCTTGTCGACCACGACGGACCGGGCGATCGCGAGCCCCTGGCCCGTGCCGCGGCCGACGTCCTTGGTGGTGAAGAACGGGTCGAACACCTGGTCGCGGATCCCGTCGGGGATGCCGCCGCCGGTGTCGGCGATCGAGATCACGACGCTGTCGCCGTCGGCGCGGGTCCGGACGGTGATCCGCCCGCGGCCCTCGGTGCCCTTGACCTGGTCTTCGATCGCGTGGGCGGCGTTGACCACGATGTTCAGGATCACCTGGTTGATCTCGCCGCCGTGGCAGGTGACCATCGGGAGCTCGCCGAGGTCGGTGTCGAGGTCCGCGACGTACTTGAACTCGTTCCGCGCGATGGTCAACGTGGACTCGATCGCGTGGTTGAGGTCGATCTTCGCCATCTCTTTCTGGTCGGGATGCGCGAACTCCTTCATCGAGCGGACGATGGTGGCGACGCGGTTCAGGCCGTCGACGGAGCGGTCCAGCGCCTTCGGGATGTTGTCGAGGAGGTAGTCGACGTCGGCGTCCTCTTCGGCGCCGTCGATCTCGGCGGCCACGTCGTCGGTCGGGGCGCCGTCGGCGACGGCCCGGTGGAGCGCGCGGTACCGGGTGATCAGGGTGGCGAGGTCGGTCATCGCGTCGCGGACGAAGTGGACGCTGTCGCTGACGAACTGGACGGGGGTGTTGATCTCGTGGGCGACGCCGGCGGCGAGACGACCGACGGACTCGAGCTTCTGGGCCTGGCGGAGCTCGAGCTCGAGCTTCTTCTGGAGGGTCACGTCGAACATGATGCCGCGGAGGGTCTTGCCGTTGCCGCTGCGGCTGACGAGGGTCCGGACGTGGACGGCGTGGCCGTCGGCGCTGACCATCCGGCACTCGAAGTCGAGCGACGCGGGGCCGTCGGCGGCGGACAGCGTGAGGAGCTGGGCCTTGACCCGGTCGCGGTCATCCTTGTGCACGATGTCCCACACCGCGGGGTTGTCGAGGAACGTGTCGCTGTCGTGGCCGAACAGGCTCGCGACCTGCGGGGAGATGTACGAGAACGCGAGGCTGCGGGCGTCGATCTCCCACGGGACGGCGTTGCTGCCCTCGACGAGGGTTCGGTAGCGGTCGAGGCTCTTGCGGAGCTCGGACGTCTTGCGGCGGACCTCGGACTCGACGGTGAGGTTGATCCGCTCGAGGGTGGCTTCGCGCTCGGCCATCGTGCGCATCTCGCCGACGGCGTTCAGGACGCCGACGACGAGCACCACGGTCTCGAACCCGATCCACCCGATGTGCTCGGCGGAGCGGGCCCAGCTCGGGTCGGCGATCCCGTAGATCGAGGCGGGGAGCCACAGGCCGCGGACGAGGTTGTCGACGGCGGCGACGGTGGTGGCGGTGACGAGCGGCCGCCAGTCCCGGTAGAACGCGATGAACGCGAGCGAGCCGAACACGTGGAAGTGGGTCTCGATCCGTCCGCCGGTGGCGTGGACGAGGACGGCGGACCAGGACATCTGCGCGACGGCGACGGCGTTCCGGGTGCCCCACCAGCCGGGCCGCGCGTAAACGAGGGCGATCGGGACGGAGTTGATCACGAGCCCGACGGCGAACGCGGCGGGCATGCCGATCGTGACCCGGGCGGGGAACAGGATGGTGAGCAGGACGGCGAACGCGGCCTGGCAGAGGAGCAACCAGAAGAACAGGCGATCGGTGTGGCGGTGGACCTCGGACAGCTTACCGGCGAAGATCTCGGCGGCCCTGGCGGACAGGTTCTCGCGGAAGATGTCGGTGACGCGGTCGTGGATGGACCGGGTCGAACGGGAGTTCACCGCGCACCTCGAGCGGTCGTGGGACGGCACGACGGTCGGTGATCCGGTCGGCGGGGGAGGGGACGACTTGAGAGGTTGCGGCACCGGGAGGCGACGGTTAGCAGTTTCACGTCGCTGGGGGCACCTTCGGGTACCCTCCTGTGGCCCCATTCCCGCTTAGCTCAGTTGGTTAGAGCACCTGACTGTTAATCAGGGGGTCGTTAGTTCAAATCTAACAGCGGGAGCCATTTTGGACGTTCGGCGGAAGACGAGAGTTTTCCGCCGTTCGTGTCTTCGGGCTCAGCGGCGAGTTCGGCCAGTTGATCGAAGG
>JBEBJW010000456.1:0-5990 GCA_040079715.1 Myxococcota bacterium
GTGGTGTACCGGTCGACGGTCGAGGCGGCCGGGGGTACGGTGGTGGGGGACGCCGACCGGCCGGGCACCTCGGCGTTGGCGAGGCTCGCCGAGGCTGCGATCGGTCGCGGCGAAGGCGTCGACCCGTCGACCGATCCCAGCGCGCTGCGGGCCGACTACCTGCGCGAGCCGGACATCGCCGGGGTCTCCCCGCGTCCTGCGGAGCGGTAGGCACGGGATCGACAGGCAGCCGGCGCGGCCGGAGCGGAGGAGCGGATGGGCTCGGAACTGCGGGTGGCCGTCGCGGGCGCGACGGGCGCCCTCGGCGGAGAGATCGTCAAGGTGCTCGACCAGGTGTCGTGGCGCCCGGCGCAGTTGATGGCGTTGGCGCGGCAGACCACGTCCCAGAGCCACGTCGACTACGGCGACGAGCGGGTCCCGGTCGACGTATTGTCGGACGTCGGGTACGACGGCGCCGACGTGCTGTTCCTCGCGACCCCGGCGTCGGCGGCGCGGGCGGTGGCGGAGACCGCGGCCCAGCGCGGGGTGTTGACGATCGACTGCACCGGGGCCCTCGCGGACGAGCCGACGGTCCCGCTGATCGTCCCGTGGGTCAACCCGGAGGCGCTGGCCGGGGTGGCCGGCCTGGTCGCGGTCCCGGACTCGGCCGCGGTGATGCTCGCGTCGGCGCTGGGCCCGCTGCGGAGGGCAGGGATCAACGGCCAGGCGCGGGCGGTGGTGATGGTGCCGGCGTCGCACGAGGGCAAGGCGGGGATCGAGGAGCTGTCCCGCCAGGTCGTGGCCCTGTTCAACAGCGGCACGCCCCCCCGCAAGGTGTTCCCGAACGGGCTCGCGTTCGACCTGCTCCCGGCGATCGGGACCCTCGGCGCCGACGACGGGTGGACCAGCCAGGAGCGCCGGACCGCCCACCAGGTCACCCGGGTCGCCGAGCTCGATCAGCCGCTGGATGTCACCCTGGTCGGGGTCCCGGTGGTCTCGGGGTTCTCGGCCCACCTGACGATCGATGTCTCCCGGGCGGCCCCGCCGGAGCTGGTGCTGCGGATCCTCGCCGACGGCGGCGCGCGGGTCCCCGAGGCGCCGGGGGTCCGGTACCTCCCGCGCCCGCGGCGGGTCGAGGGCACCCCGTTCGTCCACGTCGCGCGGGTCCGGGTCGGGGCCGACGGGCGGTCGATCCACCTGTGGCTGTCGATGGACAACCTGCGGACCACCGCGACGGCGGCGGTCGCGATCGCCGGGGCGCTGACCCGCCCGGTGGCGACCGATTGACAGCCTGTCGCGGGACGGGCGAGGTCCCGGGTCGGGCTGACAACGTGTCACGCCGCGACCCGGAGCGCCGCGGGGGATGCCGCCGGACGGCCGCCGGGCTATCGGCACGCGAGTTGCTAGCGGTTGGGAAGTGAACCTCCGGAGGCCCGATGTGGCTCGTGTGGGCGATGGTTCCGGCCTCGGCGGACCCGCCGGACCAGACCGTGCGGTTGTGGCCGATCAACACGGCGTCGGGTACGAACGTCGAGCGGATGGCGTTCAGCGATCCCGGTGAGAGCGTGTCGAGCGACGTGCTGGCCGGGCGGACCCGCGGCGACCTGAAGGGCTGGCTGCTCGACCTCGACGGCTGGACGATGCACACCTTCGCCCCCGCCGGGTGCGAGGTGACCGGCGTGGCGCCGATCCTGCTCGGCGACGAGACCGAAGAGGTCTGGATGTCGTGCGGCGACGGCAGCGTCCGCGGCGTCCACTGGGACGGCGCGACCGTCACCGACGTGGTGGACGACGCGGGCGCCGCGATCGTGTTCGAGGGCGTCGGCACCACGCTGTCCGGGATCTGGTACCACCAGAACACGACCACCGGGACCGCGCTGCTGTACGCGATCGAGGCCCCGACCGACGCGAACGCGATCCTCCACGTGATCGACCCGTTCGGCCTGACCTGGGACAACGCGAGCCCGCTGCCGTCGTTCCCGAAGACCCTGTCGCTCGACGGGTTCAACGAGGCGGCGGTGGTCGACGACCTGCTCGTGATCTCGCACGGCGGCCAGTTCATGAGCTACATCCAGCTCGGCCTCGACTCCGCCACCTCCGTGTTCAACTCGTTCTCCGGCGCGGCGGGGTGCGACGATCTGCACCCGAGCCCGTTTTCGAGCGTGTACTGCGTCGCGGCGTCCGAGACGGTCGAGGGGCTCGGCGCGGCGTTCGAGTACCGCCCGCTCGCCGGCGGGTTCACCGTGTTGAACCTCGGGGAGCTGATCAACCCGAACGCGATCTCCGCGAGCCCGGACCTGACCGATGGGTGGATCGCGGTCACCGGGACCCAGGTCAAGGTGTGGGAGATGGACGAAACCGGCGCGATCCCGTCGATCGAGCCGTACTTCGAGGGCCCGCCCAACGCCGACAACCCGATCCAGGACATGGTCACCGACGACGGGTACCTGTTCGGCGGAGGGATCGCCGGCAACCTCCACATCGTCACCGCGCGCCCGTGGGTGTACCCGAACCTGACCACGGTGAACCCGTCCGCGGTCGCCGGCGGCGACACCGTGACGATCACGTTCCAGGTCGACGAGGACGTCGACTGGGTGCTGAACCTCGGCGGCGACCGGCACGGCGACGGCGGCACCCGCCTCGACAGCGGCACCGCGATCGCCGAGACCACCGTCAGCGTCGACGTCGTCGCGTCGGACGCGTTCGCCGAGGGCGACAACGCGCTGTACATCGTCGCGACCAACGATCGCGACCTGACGGGGCACGCGCTCGTGTCGGTGAACGTCGACAACCCCCCGGACCCGCCGTCCCTGACCGACGGGAACCTCGACTTCGCCGACGAGGCGCTGATCCTCGGGTTCGACGGGATCTCGGACGCGGACTTGGACCACTACTCGGTCTATGTTTCGACCACCCCGTTCACCCCATCGGATTGGGAGACCGGCGGCCCCGCCTACGACGGCGCGACCTCGCTGAAGACCCCGATCACCCTCGCGTCGACCCCAGGAGCTCACGTGACCAAGCGGATCCAGCCCCTCGAGAACGAAGTTACCTACTACGTCGCCGTCCGCGCGTGGGATCAGGGGGGCAAGGAGGGGCCGATGAGCGCCGTGATCCAGGGGATCCCGCACCGGACCTACTCGGCGTCGGAGTCGGTCGGAGATCCCGGCGGTTCGGCGTGCGCCACCGGACCGTCGTCCTCCGGTTCGGCCGGTTCGTGGCTCGGAGCGCTCGGGGTCGGGGCCCTCGCGGCGGGGCGTCGCCGGCGCCGGTCCGGTCGGGCCCTCGCCGCCGCAGCAGCGGTTGGGGTCGGCCTCGGCGGGGCGACCG
The DNA here is from genome assembly GCA_040079715.1 of Myxococcota bacterium. GTDB lineage: Bacteria > Myxococcota_A > UBA796 > UBA796 > JACKER01. The sequence continues at coordinate 3,310 of JBEBJW010000456.1, forward strand.
ACGCGTCCGCCCAGTCGAACAGCGACGAGCCGGATCACTGGTGGAAGCAGGACACCACCGCCCAGCACGCGAACTTCGAGGTCCGGTACGGCTCGATCAGCCTCGTCGACGAGACGCTGAACGAGATCTACGACGAGAGCGGCCACAACATCCTCCAGGCCGAGATCGGGCCGCAGTTCTTCAAGATCGGCGAGGTCGACCTCGGGTTCGGGTTCCTCCAGGAGCTGTCCCACAAGAAGACCGCGGCCGGCGCCCCGTCCGGCGAGCGGACGATGATCACCTGGTTCCCGTTGTCGATCGACGCCACGCTCCGCGCGCACATCCTCGACGAGCAGCCCGTCGTCCCGTACGTCCGGTACGGGTGGGACTGGGTGATGTGGGGCGAGCGGTGGGACAACGAGGTCGGCAGCAAGGACATCGAGCGCGGCTCGAAGTTCGGGACCCACGCCGCGGTCGGCGCGAACATCCTGCTCGACCTGCTGTCACCGGGCCGCGCGAGCTTCCTCGAGGCCCAGAGCGGGATCAACGACAGCTGGCTTACGATCGAGTGGCGCCGGCAGCGGGTCGACGACCGCGCTCGCCCGTGGTCCGGCCGGACGGCGCCGAAGGACCGGCTCGACTTCAGCGGCGACACCGTCACGGTCGGGCTGAAGCTCGACTGGTGAGCGGGTGCGGTGGCGGCTGCACCTCGAGTACGACGGATCGGGGTACGAGGGCTGGCAGCTCCAGGGCGACAAGCCCACGGTCCAGCGGGACGTCGAGCAGGCGCTCGCGCGGTTCCTCGGCGAGCCGGCCCGGGTCCGCGCGGCCGGTCGGACCGACACCGGGGTCCACGCCGCGATGCAGATCGTGTGCTTCGACACCGAGCAGCCGCGACGGCCGTCCCAGGTGTGCAACGGGCTGAACTCGCTGCTCCCGCCCGCCATCGCGTGTCTCGGCGCGGATGTCGTCCCGGACACGTTCGATCCGCGGCACGCCCCGCACGTCAAGACCTACCGCTACACCTACCTGTGTCGCCTCGGGCGGAGCCCGCTGCGCGCCGGGCGGGTGTGGCACGTCCGGGGTCCGCTCGATGTCCCCGCGATGGACGAGGCCGTCCGGGCGGTGGTGGGGACCCACGACCTGTCGACGTTCCGGGCGGTCGGGTGCAGCGCCGCCACCACGGTCCGTACAGTCGAGGGGGCGGACGTGATCGCGGTCGGGGACGAAGCCCACCTCCGGATCCACGGCACCGGGTTCCTCCGGCACACCGTCCGGATCCTGGCCGGGAGCCTGCACGAGGTCGGGCGGGGGCGTCGGCCGGCGGGATGGATCGCCGAGATCCTCGCGGCGTGCGACCGCGAGCTGGCCGGGCGGACCGCGCCGCCCGAGGGGTTGATGCTCGAGGCGATTCGCTACCGGACCTGATCGCGCGCAAAGTCGCCGACCGACCCGAGGAGGCCCCGGGACGGTCGACCGGGGATCAGTCGAGGTCTTCGCCGCCGCCGCCGCCACCCTCGTCTTCCTCGTCTTCGCCGAGGAGCCCGAGATCGTCGTCGTCGTCACCCTCTTCCTCGTCCACGCCGCCGAGCTCTTCGTCGAGATCCTCTTCCTCGATCTCGTCGAAGTCCGGCTCCGACCGACGACGCCCGCCGCCCTTGGAGAGGAGGGACTTGATGTCGCGGACCGGCGCCTCCCGCTGATCGGCGGCGCAATCCGGACACGTCGGCGTAGGGCGGTTCAGGTCGTAGAACTTGGTCCCGCACACGTAGCACACGTAACGGGAGCCCAACCGGGCCTTGTCCAGCATCGAGCCTCCAGCCGCGGTCCGATATCCCCGTTGGCGAGCGGGTCCGGTCGCTGCGGCAGGCCTACGTAGCACCCGACGTGCCGCCGTCAAGGCCCCGGCGACGCCCCGGGCGAGGCACCCGACGAACGCCCCGGCGAACGCTGCGTCGCGCGACTGCAGGTCCGCGGGGCGAGCGGGCATCGACCGCGACACCGGAGGATTCGATGTCCCGCACCCTGGTTCCCGTGGTCGTGGCGCTCGCGGCGTGCTCGGACCCGCCCCCGGAGGCGAGCTTCACCGAGGATCGGCGGATCGACGCCGCGGATCCGGGCAACGACCCGGACAGCATCGGCACCCGGATGTGCACCACCGACGACGGGCACGTGTACGTCGCCTGGCTCGACGATCGGGCCCGCGACGACGGCGGCGTCGACCTGTGGATGAACCGGTCGGCGGATCTGGGGGCGAGCTGGCTCCCGGCCCCGGTCCAGGTCAACCACGGCGACGGCAGCGTGTGGAACCCGGCCCTCCACTGCGACGACGACGGCGTGTACGTCGTATGGGAGGATGATCGCGACGGCGAGCTCCAGATGCACCAGGTCTACTACAACCAGTCGACCGACGGCGGCGAGACGTTCCTGCCGGACGACCGCCGACTGGACGACGACCCCGACGGGGGCTCGATGAGCATCGGTCCGCAGATCACCGGCGACGGCCGCGCGCTGTTCGTCGTGTGGTCCGACGGCGCGAACGGCGCGTACGACGTGATGCTGACCCGCGGCAGCCCCGACGGCGACTGGACCGAGCCGGTCCGGATGGACTCGGATCCCCGCGGCAGCGCCCACTCCGGCCAGGCGCGGGTGGCGGTGGGTGGCGGAGGCGTGTGGGTCGTGTGGGAAGACACGCGGAACGG
>JBEBJW010000457.1:0-5971 GCA_040079715.1 Myxococcota bacterium
CGCCCGACGAGCTCGAGCGCCACGGCGCCGAGCGCGAACACGTCCGCCGCCGGCGAGGCCGGAGCGCCCCCCAGCCGCTCGGGCGAGGCGTACCGCGGGGTCCCGCCGAGGCTGCCGGCGAGCCCGAAGTCGACCAGGGTGACCCGCGGCGTGCTCGCGAGCGACTCCGGCTCGACGACCACGTTCGCCGGCTTCACGTCGCCGTGGGCCACGTCGCCGCGGTGGCAGGCGGCGAGGGCGTCTGCCAGCGCGGCGACGATCCCGGCCGCGGCGGCCTCCGACACCGGTCCGACGGCCGACAGCGGGATCCCCGGCGCGAGCGACATCACGAGGTGCGGGACCGGGACCGTGCCCGCGCCGAGCGCCTCGACCACCGACGGGTGGCGGACCCGCGCGAGGGCCCGGATCTCCTCGCCGGGCGGCGCGGGCAGCAGCTTGACCACCGCGACCCGCCCGCTCGGGTCGCGGGCGCGCCACACGGTGCCGAACGCGCCGGCGCCGAGGCGCTCCTCGAGCCGCCAGGCGCCGACCCGGTCGAGCTCGATTTCGGAGTGGGCCGCGAGCCGCATGGACCTCCATCGCCCCGGGCCGCGCTGCCCGTCGACGCGTAACCGCCCCGCCACCCGTTCCGCGGGAGGCGCGTGACCTGCGGCCGATGATCGCACCATCACCCCCGGTGTTCGATGACGATTCGCGACGGACTGCTGGTACTGACGCTCGCCTGTGCGCTGTCTACCCCCTCTCGGATCGCGCCCCGCGGCGCATCCGCCGATCCTTCCGCGAGCGACTCGCCACGTTCGGCGTCGAACGCCGATCGCACTTCTGTGGCCACCACGGCAGATCCGGCGACCGGTTCGGTCGAGCCGGAACCGCTCGCGTACGTCGACGGACAGTGGCTGGTCGCGCCGCCCCCGGGCCGATCGCTCGCCTCCGTCGCCGACGCGGTCGGGGGCGAGGTCGTCGCGCCGGTCGGCCGCAGCGGGTTCGGCCTGATCGCGGCCTCCGCCCCCGACGCCGGAGCCAGGCTCGCCGCCCTCGGCGCCCGCTCCGGTCCGGTCGGACGGACGGTCGGCACCGGCAAGAAGGGCCCGCCCGGCCCGAAGCCGCCCGTCGCGTGGCACCTCGCCGCGATCGGCGGGGTCCCGTCGACCGCGGGGCTGTCCGGCGTCACCGTCGCGGTGCTCGACACCGGCGTCGCGTACGAGACGTCCGGGCGGTTCGTCGTCGCCCCGGGCCTCGCCACCACGCCGTTCGTCGCCCCGGCCGACTTCGTCGAGCTCGACGGGCACCCGAACGACGATCACCAGCACGGCACGCACATCGCGAGCCTGATCGCCAGCCGCGCGACCTACGGCGGCGTCGCGCCCGGGGTGGCGATGATGCCGATCAAGGTCCTCGACGCGCACGACACGGGCACCGAGTGGGCGCTGGTCGAGGGCCTGTGGCACGCGATCGACAACGGCGCCGACGTGATCAACCTGTCGCTGTCGTTCCCGCTCGGGTACGTCCCGTCGGAGGCGCTGCAGGAGGCGCTCGAGGCCGCGTGGGACGCGGACATCGTGGTGATCGCCGCCGCTGGGAACGAGAGCGCCCGCGAGCTGACCTGGCCCGCCGCGAGCCGGCTGGTGGTCGCGGTCGGCGCGTCGTCGTCGACCCCGGGCCTCACCACCACCACCGCGTACACCGACCTGTCGCCCGCGCTGTCCGTCCTGGCCCCCGGCGGCTCGATGAGCGTGGACTTCGACCGCGACGGCTACACCGACGGGATCCTCGCCGAGACGATCGACCCGACGAACCCCGCCCGGACCGGGTTCTGGTTCTACCAGGGCACGAGCCAGGCGGCCGCCCTCGCGTCCGGCGCGGCGGCGCACCTGCTCGCGACCGGGATCGCCCCGCACGACGTGGCGAACACGCTGACCCGGACCTACGACCCCCTGAAGGCCTGGCTGTTCGGGGCCGGTCCGGCCGGGATGAACGTCGGCGCCTCGATCGGACACCCGGTGGCCCACGAGGACGTGTACGTCGGGCTGCTGCCGTACCTCGCGCCCGGCGTGTTCGGGGCGGATCCGCGCGCCCGGGTCGTGGCCGTCGACGCCGCCGGGGAGCCGATCGTCGGCGCGACCGTGCTCGGGACGGTGTACGCGACGACGTCGGTCGGCTGGCGGACCTGCACCACCGGCGCCGACGGCGCGTGCAACCTGTCCGGGACCGCGCTCGTGTCGGCGTTCTCCTCGGCCTGGGCGTTCCGGATCGACGCGGTGGTCGTCGGCGGGGTCGCGCACCGCCCGTCGCGGGCCCTGTTCGCGACCGACGGCGGCGACGTCGTGCTGGCGGCGGCCCAGCAGCAGACGGAGTTCGACTACGACGCGCTCGCGGTGTACTGGCCGGGCGGCCTCGATCCGGTCGTCGGCCCGACGAACGAGGCGTGGGCGGTGGTCGACGCGGGGGTCGGCCTGCTGTCGAGCCCGCTCGGCGTGCTGTTCACCCCGGCCCACGTCAGCGGCCTGTCGGTCGCGGGGTCGATCGAGCTCGACGTCGACGGCACCGGCCTGCTGTCGAGCCCGCTCGGCACCACCGTCACCGCCCGTACCCTGACCCTCGACGGGTCGGGCCTGCTGTCGAGCCCGCTCGGCACCGCGCAGCTCCACCTGCTCGGGATCGACGGGTCCGGCCTGTTGTCGAGCCCGCTCGGGTTCCACGCGACCCAGCTGTACGCGCCGTCCGGCTCGGGCCTGATGTCGTCGCCGCTCGGGCTCGGGTTCACCGGTCAGCCGATGCTGATGGGGACGGGCACGATGGTCGGTGGCGCGTCGACCGGCTCCGCGTTCGAGGCGCTGATCGAAGACCAGGACGGGCTGAGGACCGTCGACGGGTACGAGCCCGCGACCTGGCTGCTCGGAAGCGGGGTGGTCGACGCGGGGACCGCGACCGCCTCGGTCGACGGGCTGTCGAGCGGCGTGGTCGGCGGGCCCGGCGTCGCGTGGCCGTGAGCGTTACCTCCGACGGATGACGCCGCTCGGCCTCGGGTGGATCGCGTGCACGACCGCCGTGGAGCCCCCGGCGGTCTCGCCGTTGGTGTTCGGTGATCGCCCGCGCGACGTGCTGATGGTCTCGATCGACACCCTCCGGCGCGACGCGCTCGATCCACGGCTCGCCCCGGAGGGAGCGCCGTTCCTGGCCGGCCTCGCCGCCGACGGCGTGTGGCTCGACGACCTCACCCAATGCAGCGACTGGACCTTCGCCTCGACGAGCTGCACCCTCGACGGCCGGTACCCGGAGACCGCCGGGTTCGTGCCGCAGCTCGACCTCGACGCCCGGGCCCCGCTGCCGGACGGCCGAGACACGCTGGCGGTGCGGCTGCGCGACGCCGGCTACCACACGATCCTCGTCTCGACCAACGTCTGGCTGTCCGATGTGTGGAACAACGCGCAGGGCTACGACGACGTGTCGTGGGGCGGTCGGGCCGCGTCGGCGAACCTCGAGGCCGGCGCCGCCCTGCTCGCCGCTTCCGGCGCCGATCCGTGGCTGCTCCACGTCCACCTGGGCGAGCCGCACGCGCCGTACACGCCGCCGGACGCGTACCTCGCAGACGAGGCGGCGCTCCCGCCGGTCCCGTACGATCTAACCACCACCGACGGCCTGTACGCGGCGACCGAGCTGTGGCCGTCGATGTCGGAGGCCGAGCGCGCCCTGCTCGAGGCCCACCTCCGGGTTCGGTACGCGGGCGAGATCCGGTACCTCGACGATCAGCTCGCGGCGTGGTGGTCGGACGCGTCGGACGCCGGCCTGCTCGACGACGCGCTGGTGGTGGTGTGGTCGGACCACGGCGAGCAGTTCTGGGAGCACGGCGCGCAGTCCCACGCGTACGGCCTCGCCGCCGAGGAGAACGACGCGATCGGGATCCTGTGGGCCCGCGGGCTCGCGCCGACGACCTGGACCGCGCCGGTCGCGGCGGTCGACTGGGTCCCGACGATCCTCGACGCGCTCGACCTCCCCGCGGACGGGCCGCTGGACGGGTTCGCGCTCGGACGGGCCCCGGCGGACCGCCCCCGGTTCGCGTCGACCGCCGGCCGGGCCGGGGTCGCAGTGTCGGTCGAGCAGCACGGCTGGAAGCTGATCGTCGGGTTCGACGGGTCCGCGCGGCTATACGACCGGACGACCGATCCCGCCGAGCTGGTCGACCGGTACCGACCCGACGAGCCCCACGTCGCCGGGCTGTGGGCCATGCTCGCCCCGCGGATCGCGGCCACGTCGGCGGCGCTGCCGGACGTGCCGCTCACCTGGCCGGACGGCCTGTGACCGCGATCTCGTGGGCCTCGACCGGGGTCGCGACCTGCCTCCACGTCGTCCGTTCGGTCAACAGCGATGTCAACGACGTTGCCAACAACGTTGACCTCCCCTCCCCGCCGACCGACGGGCTACAACGAGCCGTGGCCCGACCCCGCCTCGACCGCGCCGAGCTGCGCCGCCGGCTGCTCCGCGCCGCGATCGACCAGATCCGCGACCGCGGCGCGTCGGCGTTCTCCCTCCGGGAGGCCGCGCGGGCAGCGGGGGTCGATCCGGCGATGGTGTACCGCGAGTTCGCCGATCGCGCCGATCTGGTCGAGCAGGTCGCGCTCGACGGGTTCGCCCGGCTGGCCGAGCGGGTCCGCGACGCGACCGACGCCGCCGCCGCGGTCGACCCGGATCCCCTCACCGCGCGGCTGTGGGCGTTCGGGACGACCTACGTCCGGTTCGCGCTCGAGCACCCGACCGAGTTCCAGGTGATGTTCGCCGGCGGACGCCGGACCGCCCTCCCCACCGACGTACCGAGCGCGTACGATCAGCTGGTGGCGCTGCTCGACCCCCTGGCGACCGCCGGACGGCTCCGCGGCGACCGTGACCGGGCCGCGCTGGTGTGCTGGTCGGCGGTGCACGGCGCCGCGTGGCACCTGGTCGATCGGGCGCTGGCCGGCGACCCGACCGAGCCGGACGCGGTGGTCCAGGTCGTGGTGGGGCACCTGGTGGCGTCGCTGATCGAGGCGCCGAGGTGATCGCCGCCGCGCTGGCCGCGCTCGGGTGCCGGGTCGACCCGAGCTCTCCCCTCGTGGGGGAGGTGCCGCTCCCGGGGACCGACACCGACACCGGGCCGATCGAGACCGACCGGGTGCTCGACGACGACCACCTGCTCGTGGTCCCCGACGGCGTCGGCCTCACCCTCGTGGGCGCCGACCACGCGATCGCGCTCGCCTCGACCTGGACCGAGCTCGTCGGCGCGTGCGACGCGTGCAATGGCGAGGGCGCGAGCGACGACGGCGACGGCCTGCTGGTCTCGTTCACCACCTCGTACCAGACCGGCGCGATCGCGCGGGTCGACCCGTGGAGCCACGCGGGGTTCCGGGTCGACGGGTTCCTGTTCCCCCACGACGTCGTCCGCGACCCGATCGACGGGGCGATCGCCGTCGGAGAGGCGTTCAACCACCAGATCCGATGGATCGCCGGCGATGGCTCGTCCGACGCTCCGATCCGCGCGATCGGCGCCGCCAACCCCGGGTGGGAGGACGACGACGTGAACGGCCTCGAGCGGATCGACGTCGACGGCCGGACGTTCCTGCTCGAGTCGATGCGCGGCGGCAACAGCCCGAACGGCGCGATCAAGCTGTGGGACATCGGCGATCCCGACGCGTTGCGGCTCGTGTGGCGGTTCCCGGAGACCGGGTTCCTGTACGCCCCGCACTCGCCGATCCTCCGCCGTCGAGACGACGGGTGGTGGCTGCTGTACGCCCACAGCGCCGGCACCACCTCCACCAGCACCGTCGGCGTGGCCCGGACCGACGACCCGGAGGTCCGCCCCGCCTACGTCGCCGACCTGATCCCCGAGGACCCCGATCCGCCGTTCGCGTTCCTGCGCGGGGTCGAGCTCGGCGACGACGGCACGTTGTTCCTGACCGACAGCGGCGGCGGCCTCGGCAACCCCTGTCTCTTATACACA
>JBEBJW010000458.1:0-5969 GCA_040079715.1 Myxococcota bacterium
CTCGCGGAGCCGCCCGGCGAGCTCGTACCCGTCCATCACCGGCAGGCCGATGTCGAGCAGCGCGACCTCCGGGACGAGCTCCGCGGCGGCGACCAGCGCCGACGGCCCGTCCGCCGCCCCGACCGCCCGGTGGCCGCAGATCCGGAGCGCGTCGACCAGGATCTCGCGGGCGTCGGCGTTGTCGTCCACCACCAGCACCCGGGCCGCGGTCTGGGCGGTGAGCGCGTCGGCGTCCGGCCCGGGGAGGGTCGGGGCGGCGTCGAGCGAGGGCAGCGCGACCACGATCTCGGTCCCGGTGCCCGGCCCGTCGCTGTGGGCCTCGATCGTCCCGCCGTGGAGCTCGACCAGCCGCCGGGCGATCGCGAGCCCGAGCCCGAGGCCGCCGCCGGCGCGATCGAGGCCCTGCTCGGCCTGGAAGAACGCGTCGAACACCCGCGGGAGCTGGTCGGGGCCGATCCCGCGCCCGCGATCCCGGACCCGGATCACCACCCGGTCGGCGTCGGACGCCGGGTCCTCCTCCCGGGCGATCGTGACCGCGATCGTGCCCTCGGGCTCCGAGTACTTCGCCGCGTTGTTCAGCAGGTTCGCCATGACCTGCGCGAGGCGGACCACGTCGCCGCGGACCCGCAGCCCGCGGACGCCCTCGACCGTCAGCCGGTGCCGGCGCTCCTCGACGTGCGGGGCGGTCAGCTCGATCGCGCGGGCGATCACGTCGTCGACCTCGACCGCGACGTGCTCGATCTCGATCGCGCCGCGGGCGATCCGCGACACGTCGAGCAGATCGTCGACCAGCCGGACCAGGTGCTTGACCTGGCGCTCGATCACGCGGCGCTCGCGCTCGATCCCGGGGACCTGCTTCAGCGCGATCAGGTGGACCGCGGTCCGGATCGGGGCCAGCGGGTTGCGGATCTCGTGCCCGAGCATCGCGAGGAACTCGTCCTTCGCGCGGTTCGCCCGCTCGGCCTCCGCCCGCGCGGCCTCGAGCTCGCGGCCGGCCTCGAGCTGGCGGGTGTACTGGCGCGCCCGGTCGATCGCCGCGCCCGCGCGCTCCGCCAGCGCCTCGGCCAGCGCGAGGTCCGCCTCGACGTGCCGCCGGCCCGACTCCGCCATCACGAACGACAGCACGCCGATCCGCTCGCCGCCGATCGTCAGCGGCACCACCACGTACGAGCGGAGCATCAACGCCCGGATCAGCGCGAGGTGCTCGGCGTCCTGGGCGGAGGCGACCAGCAACGCGTCCGGGATCTCCGCGGCCCACTCCGACCGCCCGGTCCGCAGCACCCGCCAGGTCCCCCGATCGACCGTCGGATCCGCCGGATACCGCGCCTGGATCTGCTCGACGAACCGGATCTTCTCGGGATCGACGTGGGCGACCCCGAGCCGCCGGAGGACCCCGTCTTCGAACACGTCGACCGCGCACCAGTCGGCGACCCGCGGGACCGCGAGGCGGGCGACGGTGGCGAGGGTGGTCCGGTAGTCGAGCGACGAGCCGAGCTCCTCGGTCGCGCGGACCAGGAACGCGCGCCGCAGCTCGTCCGCGCGGCGCTGGCTCACGTCGCGGAACACCAGCACCACCCCGACGAGGCGCCCGTGCGGGTCGCGGATCGGGGCCGCGCTGTCGTCGATCGCGACCGAGGTGCCGTCCCGGCGAACCAGGACGGTATCGTCCGCGAGGCCGACCACCGCGTTCTCGCGGATCGCGCGCTCGACCGGCGACTCGACCGGCTGCCGCGTGGCCTCGTCGGAGATCGGGAACACCTCCCGCAGCGTCCGCCCGACCGCGTCGGCGCTCGTCCAGCCGGTCAACGCCGTCGCGATCGGGTTCAGGAACGTCACCAGCCCGTCCCGATCGGTCGCGATCACCGCGTCGCCGATGCTGTTCAGCGCGGTCGAGAACCACTCCCGGCTGAGCTGGAGCGCCTCGAGCTGCTCCCGGCGGGCGCTCACGTCGCGGAACACGCTGATCGCCCACCCGATCGCGCCGGTCGGGTCGTGGATCGGCGTGGCGCGGATCGTGACCCATCGGCCGCCCTCCACCGCGTCCCGCGGCCGGAACCGGACCGTCACCTCGGACGGGACGCCGGTCCGGAGCAGCACCCGCGCCGGCAGCCGCTCGGGGTCGAACGGCGCGCCCGCCTCGTCGAACAGCTCGAACCGCGCCACCACCTCGTCGCTCGTCGCCCGCAGCAGCTCGACCGACGACGGGAACCCGCTCATCTTCGCCGCGACCGCGTTCGCGAACACCAGCCGCCCGCTGCGGTCGATCACCGTGATCCCCTCGTCCACCCCCTCGACCACCGCCGACAGCCGATCCTCGGCGTGGCGGGCGAACCGGCGCGCGACCTCGACCCGGTCGATCTCGCGGCGGAGCCGGCCGACGATCCACGTGACGACCGCGCCCTCGGCGGCGAACGCGACCATCTGGACCGCGCCGTCGACCGTCGGGACGTACCCGTCGCGCGCGCCGATGAACACCAGCGCCCCGAGCACCGCCCCGGCCCCGGTCGCGACCGCGCCGGCGACCACCCCGCCGTACCAGGCCGACGCGAGGATCGCCCCGAAGTACAGCAGGAACGGCGTGGGCACCCCGAGCGCCGCCGGCACCGCCAGCTTGACCGCCGTGACCAGGCCGACCGAGGCGGCGGCGATCGCGACCGCGCGGGCGACCGACACCTCGCGGGACGGCAGGGCCGCAGCCCCGAACAGCGTGGGCGTGGGAGACGTCACCGTCGACCCTCTAACGACTCCGCGCGCCCGTGGTTCGCCGACCGGGGGGTGGATAGGGGTCGCCGATCGGAGGACTGCGTATGGCGAACATCGATCCGTTCGGCGCCCGGACGACTTTCGAGGCCGGAGGCAAGCGGTACGTCGGCTATCGGCTCGCGGCGCTCGAGGAGCGGGGAATCGGCGCGATCTCGACCTTGCCGTACTCGATCCGGGTCCTGCTCGAGTCGGCCCTGCGGAACCTCGACGAGTTCGTGGTCACCCGGGCCCACGTCGAGTCGCTCGCGAAGTACGACGCGAAGGCCGTCGGCGAGCAGGAGGTGCCGTTCTCGCCCGGACGGGTCGTGCTGCAGGACTTCACCGGCGTGCCGGCGGTGGTCGATCTGGCCGCGCTGCGGTCGGCGATGGCCCGGATGGGCGGCGACGTGTCGAAGGTCAACCCCCTGATCAAGGCCGATCTGGTGGTCGATCACTCGGTCGACGTCGACGCGTACGGCTCGGCCGGCGCGATGAAGACCAACACCGACCTCGAGTTCGGTCGGAACCACGAGCGGTACAAGTTCCTGAAGTGGGGCCAGCAGGCGTTCCGGAACTTCACCGTGGTGCCGCCCGCGACCGGGATCGTCCACCAGGTCAACCTCGAGTACCTCGCGTCCGGCGTGCTCCAGCAGGCGGACGGCGCCGAGACCGTGGTCTACCCGGACAGCCTCGTCGGCACCGACAGCCACACCACGATGATCAACGGGCTCGGGGTCGTCGGGTGGGGCGTCGGCGGGATCGAGGCCGAGGCGTGCATGCTCGGCCAGCCGATCTACCTGCTGATCCCCGAGGTCGTCGGGTTCGAGCTGACCGGCGCGCTGACCGAGGGCGTCACCGCGACGGACCTCGTGCTGACGGTGACCCAGCTCCTCCGCAAGCACGGCGTGGTCAGCAAGTTCGTCGAGTTCTACGGCGCCGGGCTCGACCACCTGTCGCTCGCCGACCGGGCGACGATCGCGAACATGGCCCCCGAGTACGGCGCCACGATCGGGTTCTTCCCGGTCGACGCGCGCACGATCGACTACCTGCGCCGGTCCGGCCGTCCGGACGAGCTGTGCGGCCTGGTCGAGGCGTACTGCAAGCACGCCGGGCTGTGGCGTGACCCGGCGGCGAAGATCACCTACTCGTCCACCCTGTCGCTCGACCTCGGCACGGTGGTCCCGTCGCTCGCCGGCCCGAAGCGGCCGCAGGACCGGATCGCGCTGTCCGGGATGAAGACGAGCTTCGTCGCGAGCCGGGCCGAGTACGGGCACGCCTCGCCGAAGGGCGCCGAGACCGCGTACCGCGGGGCCACGTTCGACCTGCGCGACGGCGCGGTCGCGATCGCGGCGATCACGAGCTGCACCAACACCAGCAACCCGAGCGTGATGATCGCGGCCGGGCTCGTGGCCCGCAAGGCGCGCGCCCGCGGGCTGACCGCGAAGCCGTGGGTCAAGACGAGCCTCGCCCCCGGCTCCCGCGTGGTCACCGACTACTTCGACCGGGCCGGGCTGACCGCCGATCTCGAGGCGATCGGGTTCTACACCGTCGGGTACGGCTGCACGACCTGCATCGGCAACTCGGGCCCCCTGCCGGACCCGATCCGCGAGTCGGTCGAGAAGAACGATCTCGTCGTGGCGAGCGTGCTGTCCGGCAACCGGAACTTCGAGGGGCGTGTCAGCCCGCACACCCGGGTCAACTACCTCGCGTCGCCGCCGCTGGTCGTCGCGTACGCGATCGCCGGCACGGTCGACATCGACCTGACGAACGATCCGCTCGGGGCCGACGACGCCGGCAAGCCGGTGTACCTGAAGGACCTCTGGCCGACGAACGCCGAGGTCGAGGCCACGATCACCGCGGCGGTCGGGCGGGACCAGTACGTCGCACGGTACTCCGACGTGTACACCGGGCCGGACGCCTGGCGGACCTTGCCGGCGCCGACCGGGGCCCAGTACGCGTGGGACGCCGCGTCGACCTACATCCAGGAGCCGCCGTTCTTCGTCGACATGAAGAAGACGGTCGAGCCGATCGGATCGATCGTCGGCGCCCGGGTGCTCGCGAAGCTCGGCACCTCGGTCACGACCGACCACATCTCGCCGGCGGGGAACATCGGCAAGGGCACCCCGGCCGAGGAGTACCTCGCGGCGCAGGGCGTCGAGCGCAAGGACTTCAACAGCTACGGGTCCCGCCGCGGCAACGACCAGGTGATGACCCGGGGCACGTTCGCGAACATCCGGATCAAGAACGGGCTCGTCCCCGGCGGCAAGGAAGGCGGGTGGACCACCTACCTCGGCCCCGCGTCGACGCCGGCCGGCCCGTACCCGTGGCTCCGGTACACCTCGACCAAGGACCCGCAGCCGGGCGAGGTCACCAGCATCTACGACGCGTCGGTGAAGTACCAGAAGCACCGGATCCCGCTCGTGATCCTGGCGGGCAAGGACTACGGGATGGGCTCGAGCCGCGACTGGGCGGCGAAGGGCACGTACCTGCTCGGCGTCCGGGTGGTGATCGCCGAGAGCTACGAGCGGATCCATCGGAGCAACCTGGTCGGGATGGGCGTGCTGCCGCTCCAGTTCCCGGCCGGGGTGTCGGCGGACACGCTCGGGTTGACCGGGACGGAGACGTTCGACGTGAAGCTGTCGGACGACCTCAAGCCGCTCCAGCAGGTGGTGGTGGTGGCGACGGCCGCCGACGGGACGAAGAAGGAGTTCGCCACGACCTGCCGGATCGACACCCCGGTCGAGGTCGTGTACTACCGGAACGGCGGGATCCTCCACACGGTGCTCCGGCGGCTCGCCGGGGTCTGACCCGCCCGACCGTCGGGGGGCGCGAGGTCGACCCTCCACCCCGCGGATCGCGCCTCGCGAGGGTGCGAGGTCGACCCGGCACCCCGCGGATCGCCCCTCGCGAACCTGCGAGGTCGGCTCGGCGCTCGCGGATCGCGCCCCGCGAGGATGCGAGGTCGGCCCGGCACCCCTCCAATCGCACCTGGCGACGGTGCGAGGTCCGCTCGGCGCGCGCGGAGCCCACCTCGCGACGGTGCGAGGTCGACCGTCCACCCCGCGGAGCGCGCCTCGCGACAGTGCGAGGTCGACCGTCCGCCCGCGGAGCCCACCTCGCGACGGGTCCGACCGCGCGGGTCGCGTCGGGATCCACGAGAGCGCCGCGGACGCGCAGCGCCAGGTGGCGTCCCGTCCGCTCGTTCGGCACGGGACGCCACCCGGAGC
>JBEBJW010000459.1:0-5959 GCA_040079715.1 Myxococcota bacterium
GCCCCGGCACCACCAACGTGACCTACGCCGGCGCGATCCGGAGCGCGCTGGCGAAGCTGATGGAGCGACGGAACGGGGTCGTGGTCGGGCAGGACGTGGGGCGGCTCGGCGGCGTGATGACCGCCACCGCCGGCCTCCAGAGCCGGTACCCGGGCAAGGTGGTCGACGCCCCGCTGAACGAGCCGCTGATCGTCGGCGCCGCCACCGGGTTCGCGCTCCACCACGACCTGATGGCGCTGCCGGAGATCCAGTTCGGCGACTACAGCCTCAACGCGTTCCATTGGCTCGTGTACCTGGGCACCCTCCGGTGGACCAACCTCGGCACCTCGTGGGCGAAGCTCGTGCTGCGGATGCCGGTCGATCCGTTCGGCGGCGGCGCCGTGTACCACTCGATGTCGGTCGACGGGTACTTCACGCCGATCCCGGGCCTCGTGGTGGTGATGCCGTCCACCAGCTTCGACGTCCACGGGCTGCTGCTGTCGGCCGGCGACTACGACGGGCCGGTGGTGTGCCTCGAGCCGAAGTGGATGTACCGGCAGACGCTCGGGCCCGCGTTTCCGGGCGAGCCGACCGATCCCGAGGCGATCGCCACCCTGAAGAAGGCGATCATGCGGGCCGACGTGCCCGAGCTCGCCGACGTGCGGGTCCCGTTCGGGAAGGCCGCGCTCCGGCGGTCGGGCAAGGACCTCACGATGGTGGCGTGGGGCCGCGCGGTGTGGACCTGCATGACCGCGGCGGAGGAGCTCGCGAAGTCGGGGATCGACGCCGAGGTGATCGATCTCCGGACCCTGGTCCCGCCGGACCTCGACGCCGTGTACGCCTCGGTCGCGCGGACCGGGCGGCTGCTGGTGGCGGCGGAGGATCGGTCGTTCGCGGGGTTCGTCCGGACGATCCAGGGCCACGTGGTCGAGCGGTTCCCCGGGATGCCCACCGTGGCGATCGGTCAGCACAACGTCCCCGGCGTCGCGCAGTCGCTGGTGCTCGAAGACGCGGTGGTGCTGACCGCCGAGCGGGTGGTCGAGGCCACCCGGGCGCTGGTCGAGGTCCGGGTCGCGGGCGCGGCCACGTCGACGTGGATCCCGCCCCGGTACTTCGTCGGCTGAGGCCTCCCGTCTCGTTCGGGCGCGCAGACCCGCGACGCCTACAACCCGGGGTGGACAGCTTACTTACTGGTAGGTAAGTTCGAGGACCTCGCGCGCCCACCGGTCGGGCCGCGGGCAAGGGGGTTCCGATGGTCCTCGGTTGGGTGTCGCTGGTCGCCGTCGCCGGCACCGGTCCGTTCGCGGTCGGGTGGTCGGACGAGGTCGTGGTCGACGGGGTCGCCGGCACCGTCCAGTACCGGGTGTTCTACCCCGCGGTCGCCGACGCCGAGGGCGCCGCGCCGGACACCGCGTCCGGGCCGTTCCCGCTCGCCGGGTTCATGCACGGGTGGCTCGGGTCCGCCTGGATGTACGACGACGTGTGCGACGAGCTCGCGTCGTGGGGGTACGTCGTCGGGTCCGTCGACACCGAGACCGGGCTGGTCCTCGACATGGACCGGTTCGCCGACGACGCCGTCGCGATGCTCCACGCGCTCGACGACCGGTCGGCCGACCCTGCCGATCCGCTGTTGGCGGGCCTGGTGTCGGGGGACGACTGGACCGCGCTCGGGCACTCGATGGGCGGGGCGACCCTCGGCAAGCTGCTCGGGATGGAGCCGCGGATCCGCACCGCGGTCGCGTTCATGCCGTACGAGGGCCTGTCGCCGTACTACGAGGCGGTCCGGGGGTACGACGGGTCGCTGCTGGTGCTGTCCGGCACGAACGACACCACCGCCCCGCCGCCGCTCCAGGAGGCGTGGATGGACGCCGCCGACACCGCCGGGCGCGCGGTGTCGATCCTGCTCCAGGACGTCGGGCACACCGCGGTCACCGATCTCACGTTCAACGACGACCCGATCCCCGACGACGTCGAGCGCGAGCTGGTGATCCGCCTCGGCACCACCTTCGTCCGGGCCGAGCACGGCGGCGAGGAGGACCTGTGGGCCGAGCTGATCGGCCCGAGCGACGACGTCCGCACGTTCCGGTCGCGGTCACACGACCCGATCGGGTGGGCCACGCTCGACGGCGCCACCGCCACGTTCGGGGTCGCCGCGCTCGAGGACGCGACCGCCGACGCCACGTTCGGCGTGGACGCCGCGCTGTCCGACCCGAGCGCCGCCGGCGACGTCGCGCTGTCCCGCGGGGTCGGCACCGCCTCGGCGCCGCTGCCGGCCGGGTCCGGCGACGTGTGGCTCGGGATCCGCACCGACGGGCCGGACGGCGAGGTCTGGACCCGGTCGCTCCCGCTCGTCGTCGCCGAGCCCCCGACCACCACCACCGGCCCGACGACCACCGATGGCGACCCGTCGACCACCGACCCGTCGACGACCGATCCGACCGACCCGTCGACGACCGACCCGTCGACCACCGACGGCGGGTCCGGCGACGACGACGACGACGGCACCAGCGGCGATGGCGACGGCGACGACGCGGGCTGCGGCTGCGCGACCGGACCCATCGGGGGCCTCGCGGTCGGGTGGCTCGCGGTCGGGCTCGCCGGGTTCGTCCGGCGCCGGCGGTGACCGAGGAGGTCCCGCGCGCCGACACCGCCCGGAAGATCCTCGATCTCGCCGAGCGGTACGCGATGCAGCGCGGGTACCACGCGTTCAGCTTCCGCGACATCGCCGACCAGCTCGGGATCAAGCCCGCGGCGGTCCACTACCACTTCCGGACCAAGCCGCAGCTCGTCGCCGAGGTGCTCGATCGGTACCGCGGGCGGTTCCGCCGGTGGGGTCGGACCGTCGTCGGGACCCCGGCCGAGCGCCTCGACGCGTACCTCGGGCTGTCGCGGGCGCTCGTCGCCGACGGGCGGATCGACCCGTTCGGGGTGATGGCGGCCGAGTACGATCAGGTCCCGGACGAGGTCAAGCTCCGGCTGCGCGAGCTGCAGGCCGAGATCTTCGGCTGGTTCGCGGCCCTGCTCGACGAGGGGCGGCAGGGGGGCGCGTTCCGGTTCGACGGGCCGTCGGACGGCAAGGCCGCGGAGCTGGCGTGCGCGGTGCTCGGGGCGCAGCAGCTCGGGCGGGTCTGCGGGCTCGCGGCGTTCGAGCAGGTGGTGGCGCAGGTCCGGCGGTCGGTCGGGCTCACGGAGTCGGCCACAGCCCGTTGTAGGTGAAGTACACCTGGACCGCGACGATCGACCCGAGCGCCCCGAACACGTCGGCGATGATCCCCGGGATCATCGCGTGCCGGATCCGGGTGACCTGGATCGAGCCGAAGTACACCGCCAGCACGTAGAACGTGGTCTCGGTCGAGCCCTGGAGCGTGCTGACCAGGTACCCGATGTAGCTGTCGGGGCCGTGCTCCTTCATCGTCGCGAGCATCACCCCGTACGCGCCCGAGCCCGACAGCGGCCGGAGCAGCGCCATCGGCAGCGCCTCCGCCGGCATCCCGAACGGCTCGGTGAACGGCCCGACGAGCCCGGTGAACAGGTCGATCGCGCCGGCCCCGCGCAGCATCCCGATCGACGCGAGGATCGCCACCAGGTACGGGATGATCCGGACCGCGGTGTCGAACCCGTCGCGCGCGCCCTCGACGAACGCCTCGTACACCGACACGCCGCGGACCCAGCCCCACCCGATGAACCCGACGACCAGGAACGGCACGATCCACTTGCCGACCACCTCGCCGTACACCACCGTCACCGGGATCACCGCCATCAGCCCGCCGATCGCCGCGACCGACACCCACAGCGGGTAGGCGTCGGCCTCGGTCGACTCGGTCGGGATCCCCACGGAGATCGGCACCGCCGGGGTCGTCGCGGCCGTCGCGGTCGCCGGATCCGGCACCGTCGGCGTCGGGACGAGGCCGGTCGGCGCCGGCACGAACCGCTCGATGATCTTGCACGACACGATCGCCGAGATCGCGGCGCAGGTGGTCGCGAACAGCGTGGTGGGCAGGATCCCCGCCGGATCGGTCGACCCGAGCGTGTCGCGCACCGCGATCACCCCGGTCGGGAACAGGTGGATGGCGCTCGTGTTGATCGCGAGGAACAGGGCCATCGCGTTGGTCGCCGTGCCCTTCTCGGGGTTCAGCTTGTCGAGCTCCTGCATCGCCTTGAGCCCGAACGGGGTCGCCGCGTTGCCGAGCCCGAGCGCGTTCGCCGCCATGTTCAGGATCATCGCCGACATCGCCGGGTGATTCGGCGGCACGTCCGGGAACAGCCGGACCATGATCGGGCGGACGACCTTCGCGATCACCATCATCGCGCCGGCCTTCTCGCCGACCTTCATCAGCCCGAGGAAGAACGTCATCGCGCCGATCAGCGGCAGCACGATGTCCATCACCGCGGACTTCGCCATGTCGAACAGGCCGTTCGTCATCCGGGTGATCGGCTCGATCACCTCGACCGCCGGGTCGAGCGGCGGGACGAACGTGGCC
Organism: Myxococcota bacterium; assembly: GCA_040079715.1. Taxonomy (GTDB): domain Bacteria; phylum Myxococcota_A; class UBA796; order UBA796; genus JACKER01. The sequence continues at coordinate 4,461 of JBEBJW010000459.1, forward strand.
TGGTTGTACACGGCCGTGACGAACGCGATCAGGATGATGGCGACGAAGATGCGGTTCATGGGGCCCGGGTTCCGTGGTGTGGGGCGAGCATACCGGAACCGCCACCGCGTGTCGTAAGCTCCGCGGATGGAGCCCACGCGTCGGCGGGTGTTGTCGGGGTTGTCCGCGGTGGCCGCGGTGGGGTGCGCGCCGGGCGTGGACTCGCGAGCTCGTCCGGGCCGAGACCCCGCGCCGCTGCCCGGGTGGGTGTCCGAGGCGGTGATCGACGACGACGCGTTCCCGTGGATCGCGGCCGGGGACGTCGACGCCGGGGGCGCGGCGCTGGTCGCGTCGACCGGCGAGGCCGCGGTGTCGGTGATCGTGGTCCGGGACCGCGACGGGCAGGTGGTCGCCGCCCGCTCCGGGGTCGCCGCGGTCGACGGGTTCGTCCGGGTCGAGCTGCCGCTCCCGGCCGACGAGGCGCTGACGTACACGTTCGTCACCCCGGACGGCGCGCGGAGCAGCCGCCCCGGCCGGCTCCGGACCCCGCCCGCGGCCGGCGACGGGCGGGTGGTGGTCCTCGGCGCCACGAGCTGCCTCGGGCACGCGGATCCGGACTACCCGAGCCTCGGGTACGCCGCGGCGGAGAGCCTCGACGCGTTCCTGCTCCTCGGCGACACGGTGTACGCGAACGGCCCGGATCTCACGGAGTACCGCCGCCAGTGGAGCCACCAGCTCCGCAAGGACACCGTCCGCGCCCTGCTCGAGGCGGTGCCGGTCGTCGCCGTGTGGGACGACCACGAGGTCGCGAACGACTGGACGTTCGACGCGCCGATCACCCAGTCCCAGACCACCGTGTCGCCCGAGCGGGTCGCCGACGCGCGCCGGGCGTTCGACGAGGCGCTCCCCCGGCGGCTCGGCCCGGACGGCTCGGGGCTGTGGCGGGCGGTCCGGTTCGGCGACGTGCTGATCGTCGCGCTGGACCTGCGCGGCGAGCGCGGCGACGGGCGGATCGTGTCCGACGCGCAGCTCGCGTGGGTCGAGCAGGTGGTCCGCGACGCGCCCGAGGTGTTCAAGCTGGTGCTCACGAGCGTCCACCTGACCGATCACACCGCGTCGATGGGCGACGACAACGCGGTCGACCGGTGGCAGGGGTACCCGGCGCAGCGGTCGCGGCTGGTCGCGCTGGCAGAGGAGGTGCCGGGCGTGCTGTTCGTCAGCGGCGACATGCACTACGGCGGGCTCCAACGCCTGGCCGCCCCCGGGCTCCCGGGCGCCGGGATCGCCGAGATCGCGGTCGGGCCGGCGGGCAGCGTGCCGTTCGGGTTCGAGGCGTGGGCCGACAAGGCGCTCGGCGGGCTCCCACCCCAGTACGAGCGGGTCCTCGACGACTGGAGCTGGACCCGGATGACGTTCGACCCCGTCGCGCGCACGGTGGTCCTCGCGTGGATCGGCGACGACGGCGCTGCCGCGGCCGAGCTCACCCTCCGGGTCTGACCGACGGCGGTCCGGGACCCGTC
>JBEBJW010000460.1:0-5952 GCA_040079715.1 Myxococcota bacterium
GAGACAGACCACCACGCGCTGGTGGCGGTGGCCGGGCTCGAGGCGAACCTCGCGCTGGTCCGGGTGGGGATCACCGGGTTCAACCTCCGGGCGAACTACCCGTCGCTGCCGCCGATGCTGATGACGGACCTGCCGGAGCTGACGCCGACCCCGACCCCCACCGCCGGGTTCTCCCTCCGCCCGTCCGGCCCGCGCCGATCGACGGTCCCGCCAGAGAGCCCACCGCCGCCGACCCACACCGTGACTGCCGGCGACATCGACCGGCTCCAGCGCGCGCTGACCGACCTGATCGGGCCGTACGCGTCGGTGCTGGTCCGCCGGGAGCGCGACCGGCTGAAGCTCGCCGACCCACCGACCCGGCTCCAGTACCAGGCCCTGGTCGAGGCCTGCGCGTCGCACATCGACAACACCCCGGACCGCTCGCGGTTCGAGGCCCGCCTGCTCGGACCGGCGTCCGACCGGAGGTCACCGTGACCCTCGCCCGCGGCAGCCCCCTCGGCGCGTACCGGGTGCTCGACGCGCTCGGGCGCGGCGGGATGTCGACGGTGTACCTCGCGACCCGCGACGGGTACGGCGGGATGCGCAAGGTGCTCGCGATCAAGGTCCTCGACGGCCGCCACGCCGAGGACCCACGCCTGGTCGAGCTGTTCGTCGCGGAGGCCCGGTTGTCGGCGCGGGCGAACCACCCGAACGTGGTCCAGGTGCTCGACGCCGGGCGGGACAGCGGCCGGTACTACCTCGTGATGGAGCACCTCCCGGGGCGCTCGCTCCACCAGCTCGTCGCGCGCGAGCACCGGTGGCCGCGCCCGCTGCCGCTGCGGCTCCAGCTCGGGATCCTGGTCCAGGTGCTCGACGGGCTGCACCACCTCCACGAGCTGCGCGACCACCACGGCGCCCCGATCGGGGTCGTCCACCGGGACCTGTCGCCCGAGAACGTGGTGGTGTCGTTCGACGGCGCGATCAAGGTGATCGACCTCGGGCTCGCCTCGACCCGGAACCTCGCCAAGGGCGAGATCGTCGGCAAGCCGACGTACATGGCGCCCGAGCAGGCCCGCGGCGAGCTGGTGGACCGCCGGGTCGACGTGTTCTCGGCCGGGGTGATCGGGTGGGAGCTCGTCGCGCGGACCCGCCTGTGGGGCGCGCTCGATCCGGCCGAGATCCTGCTCTCCCTCCGGATGCGGTCCCCGGTCGCGGCCCTCGGATCGGTGGTCCCGGCGGTCGACCCCGCGCTGGACGCGATCCTCGCCCGGGCCCTCCGGGTCGAGCCCGACGAGCGGTACGCGACCTGCGCCGAGTTCGCCGACGCGCTCCGCGGGTACCTCGCGCGATCGATCCCCCCGGTCGGCGAGTCGTTGGCCGGCTGGATGCGGGACGCGTTCTCGGTCGAGCGCCGCAACCTCGACGACCTCGTCCGGGCCGCGTTCTCCGTCGGGTCGGGCGCGCCGGCCCCGGCCCCGGCGGTCGAGGCGGTCGACCAGCTCACCCCGAGCCCCGAGCCGACGCCGCACCTGATGCCCGAGGCCCACGGCACCGTCCAGGACACGCTCGAGCGGCTGTGCAAGCTCGACGGGGTGCTCGGGGCGGCGGTCGTCGATCCGGACGGCCTGGTCCACGCGGTCGCCGGCCGATCTCCTCACCGCGGGGCCCTGCTGGCGGCGATCACCCGGGTGTGCCTGGCGGACGACGTCGGCCGGACCCTCGCCGCGGGCCCGTCGCTCCGATCGGTCACGTTCGTCCAGTTCGAGCGCGGGTACCTCCTGGTCCGGCGGGTGCCGGGCGGGGTGATCGCGGCGCTCGCCCTCCGGACCGCCCCCGAGGCGCTGGTCCGGGTCGGGTTGAACGCCGCCGCGCTGAAGCTGGCGGAGCTCGCCCCGATCGGCGGACCTGCGCCCGCCCCCGAGCCGAGCCCGGCGGCGACCGAGGCGAAGGTCGCGGCCCTCGCGGCCCTGCTCGCGCCGGACGTGGGGCCGCTCGCCGGCCTGCTCGTCCGGCGGGTGATCGCGGCCCTCGGCGGCCCGGCGGCGGTGGCGACCCGCGCCGGGAGCCGTCGCCTCGCGACCAGCCTGTCGAACCACATCCGCGACGGCGGGCGGCGGTCCGCGATGCACCGCGAGCTCGGCGTCGTCGACCCCCACCCGTCGTCCCCGTCCCTCTGAGGCCAGGAGGCCCCGTGCAGAAGGTCAAGCAGATCCTCGAGTCAGTCCCGGCCTTGCACCTCGCGGCGCAGGCCGACCTGTCCGGCAACGTCGCCGACGCGGCCGGCAAGGGCGACGCCGACGTGGTGGCCGCCGTCGCCACCCTGTCGCTCCAGCACCTCGACGAGCTGTCCGAGCTCCTCGGGGTCGGCGCGCTCCAGGCGTGGGGCTTCGGGACGGAGCGAGCGGCGCTGTACGTCGTGAAGCGGCCGGGGGCGCTGTTCGCGGCCAGCGGCGAGTCGGCGAAGAACGTCGAGGCCACGCTCAAGGCGGTGATCGCAGCACTGGATGCCCCGTGAACCCGGCGCTCCAGGAGTCGCTGACCGGCCTGTCCGGCGTCACCGGCTGCATCGGGTCGTGCCTGCTCGATCGCAACGGCACGGTGGTCGCGCACCGCCTGCCGCCGCCGTACGAGCCGGTGCTGGTCAGCGGCGCGCTCGCCCAGATCGGGATCGCGATCGAGATGTACTCGTCGCTCGAGACGAGCCCGGTCGCGAAGGTGTTCGTGGCGCGGTTCGACGACGGCGTGCTGATCGTCCGGTGGTTCGACGAGTACGTCGCGGTGGCCCTCGGCACCCGGACGATGAACACCGCGATCCTGATGGTCGCGCTGAACGCGCTGGCGATGAAGCTCGCGGCCCGCCCCCTCCGGACCGACGCGCCCACGCTGTCGAACGCCCCCGGCCTGTCGATGCCCGGGCTGTCGGTCGCGCCGGCGATGTCCGGGATCGTGACCGCGCCGGGGGCCTCCCCGCGCCCGCCGCCGCCCGCGCTGTCGGATCCCGGGAGCAGCGCGTCGATCGTCCCGTCCGGTTCGATCCGGTTCGTCCCGGTCGACACCGTCCGCGACCTCGTGGCTGCCCTCGCCCAGTCGCTCGGGCCGATGGCGGCGTCGGTGGTCAAGCGCGAGGCCCAGAAGCTCGGCCACGAGGCCCGGACCGTCCCGGTGCCGCGGTTCGCCGAGCTGATCGACGCGTGCGCGCTCCAGATCTCCGATCCCGCGGGTCGGCGGACGTTCACCGCCGCCGCCCGCAAGCTGGTCCCGTAGCCCCGAGGAGCGCCCGTGTGGTTCGCCGTGTGGAACATCGCCGCGTTCGCCCAGGACTGGGTGCCGGCCGGGCTGTACGCGACGCCGTGGGACCCGCCGGCCGTCGGGTCGGTGGAGGTGTACCGGATGAGCGGCGAGGGCGCCGAGTGGCTGGTGGTGCGCGCCGGCGGGCGGGCGCTGGAGGGGCGGGCCGCGTACGCGGTGATCGCCGCCGCAGGGGCGCCGGCCCCGGTGCTCGCGCGGGTCGGGTGCGGGCTCGTGGCCCCGGCAGACGCGGCGGCGGCCCCGTGGACCAGCGCGGTGGCGGCGATCCCGGACGAGCTCGAGCAGCACGCCCACCCCCCGCGCCTGTCCGGCCGCGACCTGACGTACTGGTACCGAGTGGACGACGGTCCGGTCGACCTGGTCGGGGTGACGCTCCACCCGGACGGGACCGAGGTCCGGCGGAGCTCGGCCCGGGCGATCGTCGACCAGCAGCGGGCGGCCGCCGCGGCGTTCGACCAGGCGGTGACCCAGGCGGAGGCAGCGTCGGCGGACCGGGCCGCGGCGGCGATCCGGTCGCTCGCACAGCGCGACGACCCGCGGCTCGACCGGACGTTGGCCGCGCTGGTCCGGACCCACCCGCTGCCGATCGGCCGCGCGACGGCGCTGGAGCAGCTCGTCGGGCGGCGGCGGACCGCGGCGGTGGCGGACGCGGCGGCGGCGACCCGCGACCCGGACCCGACCGTCCGGCGCGCGGCGGTGCAGCTCCTCGCGGGCCTCGGGGCGCCCGGGCGGGCGGCGATCGAGGCGGCGACGCGCGATCCCGACCCGACGGTCGCGGCGCTCGCCCGGACCCTGAGCGCGCCGTGACTGCAACCCGCGGGTGACCGACCGTCCCCCGGACGGGCCGAACCTGGATCCATCCCCCCACGCGTCCCGGAGGTCCGATGCCGTTCGAATTGGTGGCCCTGCTGTTCGCCGCTCCTGCCCACGCCGAGGAGGCCGAGGTGTCCCCGGTGTACATGTGGGTCGGCGTGGGGACGACCGCCGCGTACGTCCCGAACGCCGGGCCGGCCAGCGGGCCGCTCGGCGACATCTCGCCGAGCCTCGCGGTCGGGTACTTCCTGTCGGAGACGGTCAGCGTCGAGCTCAGCGCCGGGATGACGTTCCTGGTGGACGGCGGGTACGCGCTCACCGGCCTCGGCCCGTCGATCGTGTGGGCGGCGACCCCGAACGTGTACCTGGCCGGCCGGGTGTTCGTGCCGGTCCACCCGGACGTGAACGTGATCGTGATGCCGAGCGCCGGGATCACCCAGGTGTTCGGCAGCGTCGCGCCGTTCCTCGAGCTCGGCGTGGGCAGCGCGGTCGGCCGCGGCGAGCCGGACCTCGCGATCGCGCCGAGCGCGGGGATCACCTACCTGTTCTGACCTGCCTGCCCGTCCGGACCGGCACCTCAAGACAGCAGCGCCATCAGCTCGTCGAGCGACACCCGGGCGGCGCCGTCGGCCCCGGACAGCAGCGCGTCGGCGAGCTCCCGCTTCTCGGCGTGCAGCGCGAGGATCCGGTCCTCGATCGTGCCCTCCGCCACGAGCCGGTACACGGTGACCGGCCGGGTCTGGCCGATCCGGTGCGCCCGATCCGACGCCTGGTCCTCGCGGGCCGGGTTCCACCACGGGTCGAGGTGGAACACGTAGGTCGCCGCGGTCAGGTTCAGCCCGGTGCCGCCGGCGGTGAGCGAGATCAGGAACACGTCGCCCTCCCCGGCCTGGAACCGGGCGACCTCGTCGATCCGGTCCTGCTCGGACGAGCTCCCGGTCAGCCACCGGTGGGTGAACCCGTCGGCGACGAGCGCGTCGCGCACCAGCTCGAGGTGGCGGACGAACTGGCTGAACACGAGCGCCCGGTGGCCGGTGGCCCGGAGGTCCGCCAGCCGGCGGCGCAGCGTCTCGAGCTTCGACGACCCGATCGGGGAGCCCGGGTCCACCAGACGCGGGTCGCACGCGAGCTGCCGGAGCACGGTCAGCCACCGGAGCGCCTCGAACCGCTGGCCGGGCCCGAACCCGCCGGTGGAGCGCGCCACCGCCTCGAGCCGCGCGCGCTCGTACACCGCCGCCTGGTCCGCCGACAGGGGCACCCGCAGCACGACCTCGGTCCGGGTGGGCAGGTCGGTCGCCACCTGCGACTTCGTCCGCCGGAGCACCACCGGCCGGACCAGCCGCGCCAGGGCGTCGCGGGCGCCCGGGACCCCGGCGTCGATCGGCCCCGCGAACCGCTTCGCGAACCGGGCCTCCGACCCGAGCAGCCCGGGGACCACCACCCGGAGCAGGCTCCACAGCTCCTCGGTCCGGTTCTCGACCGGGGTGCCGGTCAGCCCGAGCACGAACCCGGCGGTGAGCCGCGCCGCCCCCTTCGCCCGGGCGGTGTGCGGGTTCTTGATCGCCTGGGCCTCGTCGAGGATCGCGGTCGCCCACCGGACCTCGGTGAGCTCGGCGTCGCGGGCCACCAGATCCCAGGTGGCGACCACGACCTGGCCCGCCCGGAGCCCGGCGAGCTTCGCCGCCCGGCTCGCCCCGCGGTACCGCACGACCTCGAGCCCGGGCGCGAACCGCGCGAGCTCGGCGACCCAGTTCGAGGCGACCGACAGCGGCGCCACCACGATCGCCGGCCCATCGGCCGCCCGCCTGCACAGGACGGCGACGGCCTGGACGGTCTTGCCGAGCCCCATGT
>JBEBJW010000461.1:0-5947 GCA_040079715.1 Myxococcota bacterium
GCGGTCGCGGGTCGCCGCCGACCAGGTGGTCGGACGATCCGGCGGCAGCGCGCTCCCCCCTGGACCCCGTCCACCGCGCGACCGCCGGCCCCCGGTGGCCCCGTGCGATCCGCCGACGGGGGCGTCAGGCTGGCGGTGCCGGCGCGGATCCGACCGATCAGATCGCCGCGCGCGGTCTTCGCCGCCACCTTCAGCGCGTTGCGGATCGCGCGGGCCTCCGACCGGCCGTGGGCCTTGATCACCACCCGGTCGAGCCCGAGCAGCGGCGCGCCGCCGTAGCCCTTCCAGTCGGTCAGGCGGTGCAGCTCGCGCAGGCCGCCGCCGAGCATCGCCAGCCCGACCCGCCACTGGAGCTTGCGCCCCGCCGCCTGGCGCGCGATGTCGACGAACACGTCGGACACGCCCTCGAGCATCTTCAGCACGACGTTGCCGAGGAACCCACCGCACACGATCACGTCGACCGACCCGCGCGGGATGTCGAGCCCCTCGACGTTGCCGACGAAGTTCAGCGCGCTCGCCCGCAAGCGGGCGTGGGCCTCGACGATCTCCGGCGTGCCCTTCGACGCCTCGGTCCCGTTCGACAGCAGCGCGACCCGCGGCGAGCCGATCTCCGACACGATCGCGCTGTACGCCGCGCCCATCACCGCGAACGCCGCGAGATCGTCGGCGGTGGCGGTGAGGGTCGCGCCCACGTCGAGCATCAGCGCGAACGGATCCCGCCGGGGCCCGTGGCGCTGCTCGGTCGGGTAGACGGCCGCGAGGGCCGCCCGCCGGATGCCGGGCAGGCGCTCGAACGTGGTCGCCGCCGCGAGGATCGTCGCCCCGGTGTTGCCGGCGGACACCAGCGCGTCCGCAGCGCCGTCCCGGACGAGCTCCGCCGCCACCGCGATCGAGCACCGCGGCAGCCGATCGAGCGCCGCCCGCGGCTCGTCCGCCATCGTCACCGCGCCGTCGGCGTGGCAGACGGTGAGCCGCGCCGGATCGTACCGGAGCCGCTCGAGGGCGTCCGCGATCCCCCGGTTGTCCCCGACGAGGATCACGTGGATGTCGTTGTCCTCGCACGACAGCGTCGCGGCGCCGGCCACCGTCGCCTCGAGCCCGTGATCCCCGCCTGCTGCGTCGAGCGCGACCCTGACCATCGGTCCTCGGTTGGATGTCGGCGAACTTACCACGGGACCGTGTTCGTGGCTGGCACCGGGACCTGGGGCGCGCTAGCAAAAACGCCCACGTCCGGAGGACCGCATGAGCGAGCAGCCCAAGTCGAAGAACATCACCTGGCACGGTTCGGAGGTCTCGCGCGACGAGCGCGAAGCGCTGTTCGGCCAGAAGGGGTGCGTGGTGTGGCTCACCGGGCTGTCGGGCTCCGGCAAGTCCACCATCTGTCGCCGCGTCGAGCAGAAGCTGCTCGAGCAGGACGTGTACACCTACGTCCTCGACGGCGACAACATCCGCCACCACCTGAACAAGGACCTCGGGTTCTCCCCGAAGGACCGCAACGAGAACATCCGCCGCGTCGGGTGCGTGGCCCAGCTGTTCGCCGACGCCTCGTCGGTGTGCCTGACCGCGTTCATCTCGCCGTACCGCGCCGATCGCGACCAGGCGCGCGCCCTGCTCGACGCCGGCCGGTTCATCGAGGTGTTCGTCGCGACCAGCCTCGCCGAGTGCGAGCGCCGCGACCCGAAGGGCCTGTACAAGAAGGCCCGCGCCGGCCAGATCCCCGAGTTCACCGGGATCTCCGCCCCGTACGAGGAGCCGGAGAAGGCCGAGCTCGTGCTGATGACCGAGGGCCGGTCGATCGACGACTGCGCCGACGAGATCATCGCCTACCTGCGGGCGAACGGCTTCATCAAGTAGCTGGGTCGATCGCCGGATCCCGGGCGATGTCCCGGGACCGGCGACCAGCGTCTCCGGTGCGGTGCTCGCGGACCAGCGGTCGGAGGAGACCTGATCCATCGTCGCGTGACCGCGTTGGTGTTCGGCGGAGCGCTGATGGCGTGCTTCGGCGAGGGTCCGCCCGCCCCGCCGCCACCCGAGCCTCCGGAGACGCCCGTGCCGATCGACCCGAACCCGTGGCCCACCGGCTGCGAGATCGAAGACGCCGCCGTCCACCCCACCCGGCCGTGGCTGGCGGTCGCTTGCACGAACCACGGTGAGGAGCGCGGCGCGGTCCTGGTGTTCGACACCGCGGCGGGCACGATCCACTGGGTCACCGAGCTCGAGGGCTACGTCGGGTGGAGCGACGACGAGGTCCTGCGGTGGCACCCCGACGGCGAGCGCCTCGTGACGAACGTGGACACGAACGGCCTCGCCCTCCTGGTCAACGGCGAACTCATCGGCCGGGCCCACCCGGACGAGACCCGCGATCACGGGGTCCGGGTGGTGTGGGTCGGCGACCGCCTGTACGCCGACACCCGCGCGTTGTTCGAGATCCAGCCCGGCGACCGGTTCGAGTTCGACGAGCTCGACGCGCCGCGGATCGGGAACATGGGCTGGAACGCGGCGATCCAGGCGGTCGTCGGGCAGAACGAGAACCGGATCGTCGCCTACGATCCGGTCCGCGAGCGGGTGGTCTACGACGCTCCGCTCGACGCGTACGGCGACCGGGGGCAGGTCTCGTTCAGCCCGGACCGGCGGTGGGCCGTGCGCGAGCAGTCGGTGTCGAAGGCGATCCCCGGCGAGCGGTACCTCGACGTGCGCGACCAGCTGCTGTTCGTGAACGGCGACACCGGAAAGGTCCACGGCCTGCGCGACCCCTCCTCGCCGGTCCTCCACGCGACCCGGTGGGGAGCGAGCGGCGTGCTCGCCGTCGTGAGCAAGGTCCACGAGAGCGGCGGTCCGGGGCACGGCCGCCGCCTCGAGGTGTTCCGAGACGGCGAGCGATCCTGGACCAGCGACCTCGGCGAACGCGAGATCCGGCGCGTGTCGGGACCCGGCGGCTTCACGGGCATGGCGTGGTCTCCGAGCGGCGCGCTCCTCGCTGTCCTGCTCGACCGCGACGAGGTCCGGGTGCTCGATCGCGACTCCGGCGCGGTCCGAGCCACGTTCACCGCCCCGGGTCCGGATCGCGCCCCCCTGGCGTGGACCGACGAGACGCACCTGGTCCGGGTCCGGGACACCTTCGTCGCCGCCTGGACCCTGGACGGCCGAAAGGTGGCCGAGTGGAAGCCCGACCCCGGCGGGAAGTAGTCCCTCGGACCGACGCTCAGCCGGGCGCGACGGTGGCCAGGGTGGGGCCCCCCGACGACATGGCCGGGGCGTCACGAGGTCGCTCGAACTCCGCCAGCCGGTCGAGGGCGTCGGGGTCGCGGGCCAGCAACCACGACAGGTCGGGGTGCGACCACACGTCCGCCCCGACCGCGTCGACCAGCGCGATCAGTCGGTCGAGCCACGGGCCGAGCCCCGGCGCGAGGGCGGGTAGCGTCCGCGCCAGGAACGTCCGATCGATCCTCCGAGCGATCCGAAGCTCGGACGCCGACATCCGGACCTCGTCGACCCACCGGTCGAGCAGGACGTCGAGCACTGGCACCGCGAGCAGCCGCGCCCACACGAACAGCTCGGTCACCGGCACCCACTGGACCCCGTCCGAGCCGGCGTCGACCCAAAACAGGGCCCCCGATCGGACCACCACCCCGCCGAACCAGCAGCGGATCCGCGCCCGGGACAGGATCGTCACCGCGTCCGGCCAGTCCGCCACCGCGTGGTCGAGGTCGCGCACCCGCCGGAGCCCTGCCGGGCGGAGGATCGCCGCGAGCTCCGGGCTGATCTCGCCCCACACCGCCCGCAGCAGCGCGGGCGACACCCGCTGGAGCCGGAGCAGGTGCAGCCGGTGCCGGTCGACCAGGGCGAGGCGAAGGCACCGGCTGTCCAGCCGAGCCGGTTCGCTGCGGGACGGGTCCCACCGGAAACGCATGCCGGTCAAACTACCCCGGCGACCGCGTCTCCGACCAGCAGCCCCATCGCCATCGTGGTGACCTGCGGGTTCACTCCGAGGCTCGTGGGGAAGATGCTCGCGTCGGCGACGTGGAGGTTGTCCCACCCCCAGACGCGCCCGCGGGGGTCGACCACGCTGGTCGCTTCGTCGCCGCCCATCCGGCAGGTCCCCATCGGGTGCGACGCGTACAGCATCAGCTCGGTCGGCGCGAGATCGTACGGGAGCGCGGTCGCGATGTCCTCGGGGCGGCGGATCCGATCGAGCCCGACCCGCCCGGGGTACACCTCGACCGCCCCCGCCGCGAAGAACACCTCGGCGCACAGGCGCATCCCGTCGATCAGCCGCCGCTTGTCGCCCTCGCCGAGGTAGTACGACAGGTCGGGTCCCGCCGGCGTGTGCTGGACCCGCCCGGCCGAGTCCTGGTCGTGGACCAGCGTGCCCGCGCTCGCCAGGTGCGACAGGTTCGCCAAGATGTCCATCGTCTCCTTCCCGAGGCGGGTCTGGAGCACCAGGAAGTACTGGTCGGGGGTGACGGTGTAGGTCTGGAGCAGGAACCCGCGATCCCAGCAGTCGACGTAGTACCCCTGCGTCACGCCGGACCACGGCCGGATCTCCCACGGGAACCGCGCGAGCGACCCGATCGTCGGGTGGACCACCAGGTGGTTGCCGCACTGGCTGTGATCCGCGATCCCGTTGCCGAGGAGGAACAGCGGGCTGCCGATCGGCCCGGCGGACAGGACGAACGTGGGCGCGGTGGCGCGGATCGCCCCGATCGGCGCCTGGGTCTCGGGGTCGATCACCTCGCCCGAAACGGCGACGATCCGCCCGCCGTCGGTCTCGGCGGTCCGGATCCGGCAGTCGGCGACCGACGCGACGGTGCCCTTGGCCAGGGCGTGCGCGAGGAACGTGCGATCCGCCGACAGCTTCCCGCCGCTCGGGCAGCCGTACTGGCAGATCCCGCACCCGACGCAGCCCGGGGCGGACCGGGCGAGGAACGCGCCGTTCAGCCCGAGCTTCTCGGCCCCGTCGCGGAACACGAGGTTGTTGTTCCGCTGGACCGCGATCGGGTTCACGCTGACCCCGAGGGTCGACCACACCCGATCGAAGTACCGATCGAACCGCTCGGTGGTGAGCGTGTCGCACCCAGCGTCGATCCGCCACGACGCCATCACCTCCGGCGGGCACCGGAAGCAGATCGCGCTGTTGATCAAGGTGCTGCCGCCGACCCCGCGCCCGCCCGGCATCGGGATCACGGCGTTGCCACGGAGCGATCGGGCGCCGCGCGCCTGGTACAGGTGCTGGAACGCGAACGACGTCTTCGGCTGGAACGCCGATGGCTCCCAGTGGCGGCCCTCCTCGAGCACCGCGACCTTCAGCCCGTGGTCGGCGAGCGACGCCGCGACCGCGCACCCGCCGGCCCCCGCGCCGATCACCACCACGTCGGCGTGGACCTCGAGCGTGCCGCCGGCTGGCACCAGGGTGGACGCTCCGTGTTTGCCGGGCTCGAACCACTTCACGACGCTCTCCCACCGCATTCGGCGCGCCAGCCCATGTGGCCCAGCACGACCGGGTTCGCGAAATACGCCATCCCGAGCACGATCCGGAACGTCTCGGCCGCGAGCCGGCGGGTGAACACCGACGGATCGAGCCACCGGACCAGCACGTCTTCGCGCTCGGCCGCCGGCAGGGACGAGAACTTCGACCCCCGGCTCGCGAGCGTGCCCCACTCGAGCGTCTGGAGCAGCGTGCAGAACGCGGTCGCGTGGAGCGGCTCGAGCACGTCGGCGACGATCCGGTCGACCTCGGCCGGGACGCCGGCCTCGATCCCGTTCACCGGGAACGGCGCCCCGGGGAACATCACCTCGGCGATCGCGGTGACGATCCGGAGCTGGGCGATCGTCAGGATCCGAGCGCCCGGTGCGGTCACCCCCGGGACGAACAGCACCGCGCTCCCGGCTGCCAGCGCCGCTCCGCCCACCAGGACCCGCCGCCGCGTCAGCTTCACCGCCCCTCCCG
>JBEBJW010000462.1:0-5946 GCA_040079715.1 Myxococcota bacterium
AGAGCGAAGCGTCGGTCGAAGCGCTGGAGCGCCACCTGCCGACCACGTCCGGGCCGGCGACGTTCGACGCGATCCGGGCCGACCTCGCGGAGCTGAAGCGGCTGCTGTTCGATCCACGGAGCCACCGGGTGTTCATGGCGGCGATCGAGGCCTCGTGGTGGCTCGACGCGCAGATCGAGGCGTGGCTCGGCGACAAGAACGCAGCCGACGCGGTGAGCCAATCCGTCCCCCACAACGTCACGTCGGAGATGGGGCTGGCCCTGCTGGACGTGGCCGACGCGATCCGCCCCCACCCCGAGGTGGTCGCGTACCTGCGACAGGTCGACCCGGACGCCGACGGCGACGTCCTGGACGGCCTGGCGGCGCTCCCCGGCGGAGCGGCCAGCCGGGCCGCGATCCGGCGGTGGCTCGACGCGTACGGCGCGCGGTGCGTCGGGGAGATCGACCTCACCCGATCGCGGTGGAGCGAGCGCCCGGCCACGATCGTCCCGCTGATCCTGAGCAACGTCGCGAACTTCGATCCGGGCGAGGCCCGCCGGCGGTTCGAGCGCGGGCTCGACCAGGCCGCGACCGCGCGGAGGTCGATGGTGACGCGGCTGCGGGCCCTGCCGGACGGAGACGCGAAGGCCGCCGAGGCCGAGCAGCGGATCGACCTCGTGCGGGCGTTCATCGGGTACCGCGAATATCCGAAGTACGGCCTGATCCGCCGGCACTCCGTGTACAGGCGCGCGCTGATGGCCGAGGGGGCGCGCCTGGTCCGCGCCGGCCTGCTCCAGCATCCGGAGGAGGTGTTCTGGCTCGGATTCGACGAGCTCGAGGCGGTGGCGCGCACGAACCAGGCCCCGGACCCGTCGGTGCTCCGGGCGCGGGCGGAGGCGTTCGCCTCGTACCGGTCGCTCACCCCGCCGCGGGTGCTGACCTCGGACGGCGAGGCCGTGGCCGGCGCGTACCGCCGGGACCACCTCCCGGCCGGCGCGCTGGTCGGCCTCGGGGTGTCGGCCGGGGTCGTCGAGGGGCGGGCCCGGGTCGTCGCCGAGCTCGCCGACGCGGATCTGGCGCCCGGCGACATCCTGGTCACCGCGTTCACCGACCCGAGCTGGACGCCGCTGTTCGTCGCGATCGGCGGCCTCGTCACCGAGGTGGGCGGCCGGATGACCCACGGCGCGGTGATCGCGCGGGAGTACGGTCTACCCGCGGTGGTGGCGGTGGAGGGTGCCACCCGGGCGATCCGGGACGGTCAGCGGATCCGGGTCGACGGGACCGCCGGGTCGGTGGAGATCCTGCCGTGACGAGGGTCAGCAGCCGCAGCACCGATCTTCGCTCTGGGCGCGGCGCGCTCCGGCGCGGTCGGACACCGCGCTGTAGCACCCCGTGAGCCACACGATCTCCGCGGTCCCGTCGCCGTCGACGTCCCGGGCCACCGTCGGCCGGTCCGGCTCGCCGTACGACCGCAGCTCCTCCTCGTGGACCACCGCAGCGGCCGCGCCGACCGCGAGATCGACCACGGTGAACACGCGCAGGTCTCCGTCGTCGGGGTCCGACGGGCCCTCGTGCGACACCCGGACGAACCACCCGTCGGGGAGCGCCACGGTCGACACGACCGGCGCGGTCCAACCGCGGGTCGCGGCCAGCGCGTCCGCCGCCGCCTTCGCCGTGGCCTCCGGGACCGTCGGGGGCAAGGGCGTCGCCGACCAGCTCGCGGGCGGCGCCCCTGCGGTGAACGCGATCGGCGTCGCCCCGTCGGGTGCCGGCCCGAACCGGAGCACGAGCCCGGAGGTGCCGCCGCACTCGTTCCACACCGTGTACGCCGCCGAGGCGACCGACACCTGGACCGCAGGTCCGCGCGACGGCAACATCCACCACCGCGCTGCGGGATCGAGGCCGGTGAGGCGCCGCAGGTCCGACAGCGGGACCGGCACGTCCCCCGCCGCCGTGCTCGGACCCGCACCGTCCGACGGCCACTCGATCTCGATCCGACCGGCCGCGGCTGCCAATCGGATCGAGCCCGGCCACCTTCGCTCCGACGCCACCCGATCGGCGGCCGCCGCGTCTCCGGCGGCGCGGTACGCGGCCTCGAGCGCCCGGAGGGTGACGTCGTCGGCGTCGATCGCCGCCGCCCGCTGCGCCCAGGTCAACCGGTCCGCCGGGGTCGTCGCCGCGCTGGACCGGGCCGAGGCCTCCGCCGCGGACAGGGCGGACGGACCGAGGAACGTCCCGTCGACCCACCCTTCCTTGCCGTTGCCGGTCCGCACCCGCACGAACGGGGCCGCCCCGGAGGCCACCACCGTCACCGGGCTGCCGATCGTCAACCGGCCGGTCACCGCCGACGACGACGCCGGACCCGCCCGGAGGTTGAGGGTGCTCGCCTGGACGTACCGGGTCTCGGCCGCGACCGCGAACGACAGCCATCCGAGGAGGATCATCCGGCATCGTTACCTGGGTGGGCGACCGCGCGCCACCCGGCGGCCTCCGGTCACCACGCGGTCCCGATGTCGGACGGCGACCCGTCGGGATCGAGCAACAGCGGGGTGCCGGCGTCGATCAACGGCGACCCCGGGGCGGGCGAGGTGTCGTCGTTGGTGCAGTCGCCGTCCGGCGAGTAGTTCGTCAGCAGGGGATCGCTGCCGAACCCGGTGGACGGGCCGAACGAGCCCGCCGTGATCGCGCCGCCGAAGTCGCGCTGGTCGTTGTCGAAGAACCAATCGTTGTCGAGCCCTCCCACGTCCTCCGCGAAGAGTCCCGCGTCGCCGACGGCGTACGCGAACAAGTCGTCGTACGCCTGGAGCCTGGCGTACTGCGACAGCGCGACGTGGGCGCCCCCCTCGGTGATGGCCTCGTTCGCGACGAAGGTGTTGCCCACGAGGAACAGCGTCCACGGGCGGGGGACGCCCCACGACGTGTGGGAGTAGCCGTCGATCGCGCCGCCGTGCCGCTCCGCGACGTTCTCCTGGAACCGGTTGCCCTCGACCCGCACGCCACCGGGATGGTGCGGGTGGCGGCGCACGACTTCGACCGCGCCGCCGTCGAACGCGAGGTTCGCGCAGAACCGGTTCCCGATCAGCTCGTGATCCTCACGCGTCGCGTACATGTTCAGGTGGAGCGCCAACGCGCCGCCGAACGACGATGCCTCGTTGTGATCGAACACGGCGTCGTGGATCAGCAGGCTGCGGAGCTCCTCCGCGAAGATCGCGCCCCCGTCACCCGCTGTGTTCCGCTCGAACGTCGAGTCGCTGACGGCGACGAGGCCGTGCTCCTTCGCGTACACCCCTCCGCCCTCGCTCCAGGCGTGGTTGTCGACGAACGTGCAGTCGGCGACGACGAGCCGTCGTGGCCCGTAGAACATCAGCCCGCCACCATCCTGCGCCTCCCCGTTCCGAACGGTCACCCCGCGGAGCGTCAGGTCCCCGGATCCGCCGTGCACCCCGCGGGCGAGCCCCCGGCCGTCGATCGTCACCCCCTCGATCAGCGCCGCAGCCAGCACGTCGACCACCTCCTCGGCGGTCGCGGTCGCCTCGATCACCGGATCTCCGACGCCGATGATCGACACCGGTACGTCCACCACCAGCTCCTCGCGGTAGGTCCCGGCGTGGACCTCGATCACGTCACCGTCGATCGCGTCGGCGAGCGCGTCGCCGATCGTCGCGTAGGTCTGTCCCGCGCCTACCGTCAACGTCGCCGCCCGAGCCGAGGCCAACCAGTGGATCCACATCCGCCCTCCCCGCCCGCGCCCGAGCGTCTCCCGGATCATGCTGCATTACGCACGCGTCGTCCCCTGTCGACGGATCGGACGCCGGTGTCCGGTGGTGGAACGGTGCGAGAACGATTGGCGGTCCGCCGGCGGGTGTGGCATCGTCCGGCAGGGGCGCGGCGGGAGCGCGCGTGAACGGTCGGTGGCGAACGATGGCGGTGCCGATGGGGATGACGGTGGCGCTCGCGGCGTGTCATCCGCCGCCGGATCCGTCGGACACCGGGTCGAACCCCACAGCGGCGGCGCCGGTGGTCGAACAGGACGGCGTCCTCACCATCACCACCTGGTCGGCCCGATCCGACGCGGACGGGCGGTTGGCGCTACCGATCGAGGTGGGACCGGACACCACCTCGTTCTTGCTGTCGGTGACCACCTCCGACGAGTACCCCGTGCTCGCCACCCTGACCGACCCGTCGGGCGCCGTCGTGCTCGACGCGGCGGACTGGCTCGGCGACGACGAGTCGCTGACCGGCGCGTTCGAGCGCGCCCGCAAGACCTCGGCGCTGAACTGGCCGATCCGCGCGTCCGACGGCCCGCTGACACCGGGCACGTGGATCGCCGCCTGGACGAGCGTCGACGAGCAGGGCGCCCCCACCCCGGACGACCTCGCAGAAGTGACGGTGCTGGCCAACGCCGACCCGGACCCGGCCCGCGGGACGATCCACGTCCGCCTCGTGTGGGCCGACGGCGTCGACGCCGAGACCGGGCGACAGGCGGCGGTCGAGGACGCGGTGGACAGCTGGGTCGACGAGTGGGCCGCGTGGGGCCTCGACGTGGTGCCCACGTTCCACGCCTCGTCGCTCGATCCCGGGCTGCCGTTCACCGCGAGCGGCGGCGCGGACCTCGAGGCCGTCGCGCAGGAGGTGGCGCGGCCGGGCGACCTGGTCGTGGTCCTCGGCGACACCCTGGTGTACGACCCGTACGTCTACGGGACCTCGGCGAGCACGCCCGGGAGCCCGATCCCCGGCCCGTACCAGTTCGTCGCGGTGGCGCTCGACCAGTTCGTACCGCCCGTCGGCGCGATCGACGTCGACCACGCCCGGCTGTTGACCGAGACGATCGCCCACGAGTCCGCGCACTTCATGGGGCTCTCGCACGTGGTGGAGACCGACTGGGCGCGGTTCGACGCGCTGACCGACACCCCGCGGTGCACCTCGGAGTCGACCTGCGAGGCCACCCTCGGGACCAACCTGATGTTCCCCACGTCCTACTGCACGCCCCGCTGCCCGACCCGCGGGCTGACCCCCGACCAGCAGGCGGTGCTGCACCGGTACGCCGGGACGCGCTGACGTGGGACCGGCGTGGACCGGCGCACGGGCCGGTCGGTGTCACACCGGACCGGGCACCCCGCTCACGGACCGAACGCCAACACGTACTGGTACGGCAACAAGTCCGACGGCGGGCCGGGGAGCTGGGTCCAGCCTGCGGCCGCCAGCTCCGCGGTCACCGCCGCCTGCGCCAACCGGTGGGCCGGCGGGGGACCCTGGTCCGCCGGCGCCGCCGGATCGTAGTCGACGATCCACAGCCGCCCGCCGGGCTTCATCGCGGCCTTCAGCCGGGTCGCGTACGCCACCCGGTCGTCGATGTGGTGCCAGGTGTCGAGGATCACCACCGCGTCGACCTCCGCCGCCCCGAGGCCCGGATCGTCCGGCCGACCGAGCCGCGCCTGGACCTGCGGCGTCCCCGCCTGGGCGGCGCGCGCGGTCAGGTGCTCGACCAGCGAAGCTACGATGTCGATCGCCAGCACCCGGCCGGTGGGGCCGACCGCCCGGGCGAGGTGTGGCTCGAGGTACCCGGTCCCGGCGCCGATGTCCGCCACGGACTGGCCTGCGGTCAGCCCGAGCGCCGCCACCAGCTCGACCGGGCGCTGCCACGCGTCCCGGGCCGGATCGTCGAACACCGACACCCACCGCGCGACGTCGCCGAACCCGTGGTGGACGGTCGCGTCGTCCGAGGCCGGCGCAGCGGCGGTCGCCGGCGGGGACGGCGGCGGAGACGCGATCGGGGCGGCCGCCGGTGGGGGGTGGGCGTGACAGGCGGCGAGCAACAGCAGCACGGGACCTCCGTCCCGCGAGCGTAACGGATCGCGGTTCCCCGCCGACCCGGACCGCCGGAGGCGGCGTCGGATCGGCGACGAACCCGAACAGCGGCGCGGCGGACGACGATCCGTCGACCGAACCGGTCCGACGGGGTACAGC
>JBEBJW010000463.1:0-5937 GCA_040079715.1 Myxococcota bacterium
CGACGCCACCAGCATCCCGCCGCCCCAATCCGCGGTGTTGTCCGACAACTCGACCCCGTCGAGCGTCAGGTCCGACCGCGCGTACACGCCGCCGCCGCTGTTGTCCGCGTGGTTCGACAGGATCGCGCCGCCGCTCACGTCGACCTGTCCCCACGGGTTCGGCGACCCGAGGCCTCCGCCCTCGGGCGCAGCGTTCGAGACGATCACCACCCCGTCGAGCGTGACGTCCCCGCTCGGGAGCACGCCGCCGGCCGAGCCGTCGGCGGTGTTGCCGGACACCGTGGTGCCCGCGAGCGTCCCGTTCGCGACCTTGATCCCGCCGCCGTCGTACGCGTGGTTGTCGGTGATGGCGCCGCCGGCCATCGACGCGCCGTCGTCCAGGTTCGCTCCCCCGCCTTCGCTGACCGCGTC
Organism: Myxococcota bacterium; assembly: GCA_040079715.1. GTDB lineage: Bacteria > Myxococcota_A > UBA796 > UBA796 > JACKER01. Next base: position 412 of record JBEBJW010000463.1, read on the forward strand.
GTTGCCGCGGATCTCGGTCGTCCCGTCGAGCGACACGGACGCGACGCGGACCCACAGCCCGCCGCCGTAGCCCGCGACGTTGTCCTCGACGATCACGTCGACCAGCGAGACCTCCGTGACGGTGTACCACCCGTCGACCGAGATCCCGCCGCCGTCCTCGGCGGTGTTCGACGCGACCCGGGTGCCGGTGATCGTGGACAGCCCGGTGACGTGCAGCCCGCCGCCGCCACCCATGCTCTGGTACGGCGAGCCGACGTTGTACAGGAGCTCGCCGCCGGTGAGCGAGCCGCCGTCGAGCGCGACCCCGCCGCCCATCGCGCCGGTCGCGTTGTCGCGGACCACCGTCCCGGTCAGGTCGACCGCAGCGTCCGCGGCGTACAGCCCGCCGCCGGCGACCTCGGCGGTGTTGCCGCGGATCTCGCAATCCAGGACCGACAGCGACCCAGGCGACGCGAGCTGGACCCCGCCGCCCGAGCTGGCCCGCCCGCCGGTGATCGTGAGCCCGGTGATCGTGGAGCCTCCCTGCACCGACAGGGTCGGGCCGGCGCCGTCCCCGTCGAGCGTGGTCAGGTCGCGGCCCCCGTGCGACGCCACCGTCAGCGCGACGGTCGCGGCGCTCGGACCGAGGTACAGGCCCGGACAGACGAGGACCACCGACCCGGTCGAGGCCGCGGCCAGCGCGTCGGCCAACGCGGTGAACGTCGCGCCGCCGTCGACCGTGATCAGGCCGTCGTCGGAGCTGCGACGGCAGTCGGTGACCCGGTCGTCGCCGCACACGTCGGGCGCGCCGGGGTACATCGTGGCGTCGCTGTCGTCACAGTCCACGTCGTCGCCGAACGTGTCCCCGTCGGCGTCCGGACCGGTCCCGTGGTCGATCGTCGTGCCGGTGCTCGTGCCGGTGCTCGTGCCGGTGTCCGGGTCCGGGACCGAGTCGTCGTCGCCGTCGTCGTCGTCGTCGCCGGTCTCGACGCCGGTCTCCGTGTCGTCCGCTCCGCCGGCCGCGTCGCCGTCACCCGTCGCGCAGCCCATCATCCACCACCACATCGGCCCTCCCGCGGTCACGGTACCGGGTCGGCCGGTCACCGGTGGTGAACCGACGTACACCGAACTCCACCGCGGTGGCTCCGTCGGGCGCGAGGGGCCAGGGCAGCGGCAGGAGCGCGCTCCTACCTGAGGTACGCCGAGTCCGCGAGCCAGGTCGGGTCCGGGTAGTACGACAGCAGCAACCCGCCGTCGCGCAGGACGTCGATCATCGCGTCGCTCACCGCCGGATCGACCGCCGGGCACCCCTGGCTCCGGCCGAGGTACCCGTAGTCGTTCACGAACGCCTGGGTGGCATAGTCGGCCGAGTGGACGATGATCGCCCGGTCGCGCACGTTGTCGTCGAACCCGGGCTCGAGGCCGTCCAGCCGGAGCGAGTAGCCGTGGGTGCCATCGAACGTCTCCGCGCCGCGCATCAGCCCGATCGAGCTCATGTTCGAGCCGGAGATGTTCGAGAACCGATCCGCCATCGTCAGGTCGTTCGGGTCCTGGCTGCCGATCCCGTGGCTGGTCAGCTCGGAGAACAGCAGCTCGCCGGCGCGGAGGTCGACCACGAAGAACCGCGGCACCACCGACGGGAGCGAGAAGTCGATCACGCCGTACTCGAGGTGGTCGGTGTCGCCGGCCTGCCACGCGCGGTCGAACGCGTACAGCGCGGTCGACAGCACGTCGCTGGCGAGGCCGTCCGCGGCATAGTCGTCGTACCCGGTCTCGACCAGCGACAGGGTGTAGTCCCCGTCGAACACGGTGCCACTGGCGTCGACCCACGAGTCGACCACCACGTAGTACGTGCCGGCCGGCAGCAGCGCGGCGCTGTCCCAGTGGCCGCGGTCGATGCACGCGCCGGCGTCCAGCTCCTCGAGCAGGTGGACGTCCACGTCGACGTCCCCCGGCAGGTCGGACAGGCTGGCGGCGAGCAGGCCCTCCTCGGCGAGCGTCACCCGGTACACGACCTCCGGTCCGGACTCGTCGGTGGTGGCGGCGCAGCTGTACCCGTCGAGCGCCGACGGCATCCCGGTCGTGCTGCTCGACCCCACGTACGGCAGCGCGTCGACGCAGATCACGCCGGGCGGGCAGTCGGACGAGGTCCCGGTCGTGGTCCCGGCCGGGGTGGTGCCCGCCGGGGTTGTCCCGGCCGGGGTCGTACCGTCGCCGTCACCGTCACCGTCACCGTCCTGGCCGGTCGGATCCGGATCGCCGGTCCCCGCGGTCCCGTCGGACCCGTCGGCGGGGCCCCGCGGCATCACCACGCCGCCGCCCGGGACCTCGGCGCACGCCGCCAGCAGCGCGGCCGACAGCGCGGCGAGCGATCGACACGACAGGAGACGGGGCATCGCGACCTCCGGGAACCGGGCCAGGGTGGGGCCCTCACGAAGGCGTCAGGGTACCACGGTTTCCCCGCGGCGGTTACCCGGGGCGGATGCTCGGACCGCTGACCCTCGCCGCCTGCACCTCTCCGTCGACGCCGCCCGCGACCGACGCCCGGTTCACGTTGTCGTTCGTGCAGGGGGACGGCGAGGTCGTGCTCCAGCGGGACGATCAGCCGCTGCTCGCGCTCCCGCTCGCCGGGATCGCGCTCGGGGAGGTCCCGGCGTACGACGACACCCGGAGCTGGGATCCGGCCAACCCGGGCGGGGTGACCTGGCGGATCGCCGAGACCGCGACCGGGACCTGGCCGGCGCTGACCCTCGGGTTCGACGGGGGCGCGACCGCGACCCTGACCGCGTCGGAGCGGGGGGAGGGGTCGTTCGCGCTGACCCTGACGCCGTCGTACGACGACCCGGTCGGGTATGTCCGGCTGACCCCGCGGGTCGACCCGGAGGAGGGGTTCTACGGGCTCGGCAGCGCGCTCGACGCGCCGAACCGCCGGGGCTCGGTCCGGGCGGTCCAGGTCGCGCTCGACGTGACCACCGAGGCGACCACCAACGAGGCCCACGTCCACCTGCCGTTCGTCGTCGGGACCACCGGGTGGGGCCTGCTGGTCCGCGACGATCACCCCGCGACCGTCGCGTTCGGGGTCGACGCCCCGGACGAGGTCGCGTTCACCGTCGGGACCGGCGAGGCGACGGCGCAGGGGCTGGCGTTCGACCTGTACGCCGCCGACCACCCGCTCGACGTCACGGCGCGGTACTGGGCCGCGACCGGGATCCCGCGGCTGCCGGCGCGGTGGGCGCTCGGTCCGTGGGTCTGGCGCGACGAGAACGACGACCAGGCGCAGGTCGAGGCCGACCTCCGGACGATCCGCGAGCTCGACCTCGCGACGTCCGGGGTGTGGATCGACCGGCCGTACGCGTCCGGGGTCAACACGTTCGACTTCGACCCGGTGAAGTTCCCGGATCCGACCGCGATGATCGACCTCGCCCACGCGCTCGGGTTCCGGATGGCGTTGTGGCCCACCCCGTACGTCGACGAGACCGAAGCGGCCGACCTGTACGCCGAAGCGATCGCCGGCGGGTTCTTCGCGCCCGAGCACCCGCCGGTGTTCATCGACTGGAGCTCGCCGATCGACTTCACCAACCCCGCCGCGTACGACTGGTGGCAGGCGCTGATCGGCCGGTACACCGCGATGGGGATCGAAGGGTACAAGCTCGACTACGCCGAGGAGGTCCTGCTCGGGGTGCTCGGCGGGCGCCTCCCGTGGACGTTCGCCGACGGGTCGGACGAGCGGACGATGCACGCCCAGTACCAGCGGCTGTACCACCAGGTGTACGCCGAGACGCTGCCGGCGGAGGGTGGGTTCCTGCTGTGCCGCACCGGCGCGTGGGGCGATCAGGTCAACGGGACGATCATCTGGCCGGGCGACCTCGACGCGACGATGGCGGCGTGGGGCGAGCCGGCGGTCGATCGCGACGGCGAGTCGTACGTGTCGGTCGGGGGGCTGCCGGCGTCATTGGTCGACGCGCTGTCGCTCGGGCCGTCCGGGTTCCCGTTCTACGGGTCGGACACCGGAGGGTACCGGCAGAGCCCTCCGGACAACGAGACGTTCGTCCGGTGGTTCGAGCAGACCGCGCTGTCGACCGTGATGCAGATCGGCACCTCGAGCAACGACGTCGCGTGGGAGCCGACCGCGGAGAACGGGTTCACCGCCGACACCCTCACCTGGTACCGCGACTACGTGCGGCTCCACCTGCGGCTGTGGCCGTACCTGTGGACCTACGCGGACGCGATCGCGCGCGGGGAGGGACGTCCGGTGATGCGCGCGCTCGGCCTCGCCCACCCGGAGCTCGGGGTCCACCCGGGCGACACCTACCTGCTCGGCGACCACCTGCTCGTCGCGCCGGTGGTGGTCGCGGGGGCGCGCGAGCGGACCGTCGTGTTCCCGGCCGGCCGGTGGATCGACTGGTTCCGGGGGGAGATCCACGAGGCGGGGACCGAGACCGTGTCGGCGGCGCTGTCCGAGCTCCCGCTGTACCTCGCCGAGGGCGGGATCGTGCCGCTCCTCCGCCCGACGATCGACACGCTCGCCCCGACGACCGATCCGGCGGTCGACAGCTACGCGACGGACCCGGGCCTGCTGTGGGCGCGGGTGTTCCCGGGTCCGACGTCGTCGTTCACCCTGTTCGACGGGTCCCGGATCGACCAGCAGCTCGACGGCGGCGTCGTCACCGTCGGGTTCACTGCCGGGGCCGAGCTGTCGGAGGGGCTGGTGGTCGAGCTGATCGGCGTGCCCGAGCCCGGCGCGGTCGCGATCGACGGGGTCGCGATCGATCCGGTGGACGCCGGCGGCGATCCGGCGGTCGACGGCGGCTGGCGGTGGACCGAGGCGATCGGCGGGACGCTCACCGTCCGGATCGGACCCGGGCAGGCAGTGACCGTCGGCCCGTGACCGCGGCGCGATCCCCGACCGGCGGATACGACGGGGCACGGCGGGGAGGACGGGATGGAGCGCTGGCTGTGGATCGCGCTCGCGGCCTGTCGACCGGGGACCGCCGACCGCGCGCCGGACGCCGACGCCGACGCCGACAGCGACGCGGACAGCGACAGCGACACCGACGCGGACAGCGACCCGGGCCCCGACTCGACCGCCCCCGACACCGGGATCGCCGGGCCGGTGTTCGACGATGCCCACGTGCTGGTGGTCCCGGACGCCCACGGGCTCGGGTGGTACGCCGCCGACGGGTCGGTGGTGTGGTCGCGGACCTGGCCCGAGCTGGTCGGCCCGTGCGACCCGTGCGGGGGCGAGGGCGCCGCCCCGGACGGCGACGGCCTGCTCGTGTCGTTCACCACCACCGACCCGGTCAGCGTCGGGGGGATCGCCCGGATCGACGGCGCTGGGACCACGTTCCGGGTCGACGGCTTCCAGTACCCCCACGCCGCGGTCCGCGATCCGGCCGACGGGTCGCTGATCGTTGCCGAGACCACCGACAACGCGCTGACGTGGATCGCGGGCGACGGCGGGTCCGCGGCGCCGATCCGGCGGCTCGCGGCGGGCGCCCCGGGGTGGGAGGGCGACCTGCCGAACGGGCTCGAGCGGCTGGAGTACGG
>JBEBJW010000464.1:0-5928 GCA_040079715.1 Myxococcota bacterium
GCCCACCCGATCCGGGATCGACGTCTGGCTGGGTCTGGGGATCCACAGGTCGAGCCGCCGGCGCGGAGCTCCGGGTGGCGTCCCGTCGTCCGCCACCGAGCCATCCCGTCGACCTCGCGATCGGCGTGCGGCGGATTCAGCTGAGGATTGTCGAGCTTCGACATGGTCGACCGCGATCCGCATCCCGTGGGGCCCGAACGCCGCGAAGCCGATCCCGGATCCCGTGGACCTCCGACACCCGGACCCTCGGCGCGCCGATCCTCGATCCGCGTCCGCTGCGCCAGGGGGACTGCAGGGCGCGAGCCTGCGAGCGGTCCGAGCGGAGCGAGGACGGAGCGGAGCGACCCCGGAAGGAGCCCGACGGCGCGCAGCGCCGGGGCGCCCGATCCCTCCGACGCCCTCGCTACAGCCGCTTGCGATCCGGGCTGGACGGGGCGGGATCGTCCTCCTCGCCGGGGCGCGGCAAGCCGAGGCCGCGGACCAGCAGCTCCTCGAGCCCGGCGTCGAACAGCGGGACGCGATCTTCGCGGTGGCGGCGCTTGCGGCTGTACACCCACCGGTTCGCGAGCTCGGGCTGGCGGAACAGCACGTGCTCCTCGTCGCCGATGCCCTCGAACTCGATCTTCACCCGATCGAGCTCCCCCTCGGGCCCGAAGTACAGGTACCGCTCGCCGTACCTGAGCGTGAGTCCGTCGGCGTCCCGGGCCGCCTTCACGACCCCGATCTCCGACGCGACGGCGACCAGATCGGTCAGCAACTGCCCGCGCGCCGCGGACGCCTGCTCGCGCGCGAGCTGCGCCGCCGCTTCCGCCTCTCGTTGCTCGCGCTCGCGATCGGACACGGCCTTCCGAAACCGAGCCCCGAGCCGTGACCCCCGACCGTCCATCGACGCCCCCGGTCGCACCGCCTTGGCGGGTACCGAGACGTTAACCCGAACCGACCCCGTCGACGGCCACCCGGTCGGGCGCATCCGCGGTGCAACCGCGTCCACGTTGACCGGCCTTTCCTTGCTGTGCTATGCCCCCGAGCAGCGTTCGGCTCGTGCCAGGTGTGCACGAGCGGGTTCGTTTCGGGAAGGCAACCGTATGGGCAAGGCGATCGGTATCGACCTGGGCACGACGAACTCCTGCTGTGCCTTTGTCACCAACGGGAAGCCCCAGGTCATCACCTACCGCGACGGATCGAGGACCATTCCGTCGGTGTTCGCGATCGACAAGAGCGGCAACCGGCTGGTGGGCACCGAGGCGAAGACCCAGGCGGCGGAGAATCCCGACCAGACCATCGCGGCGTCGAAGCGGCTGATCGGCCGGTCGTTCGGCTCCAACGCGATGCAGAAGATGCAGCAGGTCTTCACCTACGAGCTGGTCGAGGGCGACCAGAACGAGGTGTTGATCAAGGTCGCCGACCAGGTGTTCACCCTGGAGCAGATCTCGGCGGCGATCCTCCGGCGGATCAAGGAGTCCGCCGAGGAGGCGCTCGGCGAAGAGGTCGACCAGGCGGTGATCACCGTCCCGGCGTACTTCAACGATCGGCAGCGACAGGCCGTCCGGTCCGCCGGCAAGCTCGCCGGGCTGAAGGTGCTCCGGGTGCTGAACGAGCCCACCGCGGCGGCGCTCGCGTACGGCCTCGGGCGCACGCTGAACCAGCGGGTCGCGATCTACGACCTCGGCGGCGGCACGTTCGACATCTCGATCATCGACATCAAGGACAAGATCTTCGAGGTGATCGCGACCGGGGGCGACACGTTCCTCGGCGGTGTCGACTTCGACGATCGGCTGATGCAGTGGGTCCTGCAGGTGTTCGTCGAGCAGACCGACATCGACGTGTCGTACGACCGGTCGGCGGTGACCCGGATCCGCGACGCGTCCGAGCTGGCGAAGATCCGCCTGTCGTCGGAGGTGGAGACCGAGATCTCCCTGCCGCACATCTGCGACGACGACGACGGCAACCCGGTCGACATGCAGCTCCCGGTCACCCGCGAGAAGCTCGAGGAGCTGACCGAAGACCTGATCGACCGGTCGATCGCGACCTGCGAGCGGATCCTCCAGGAGGCGGGCACCACCCGCGAAGAGCTCGACGAGGTGCTGCTCGTCGGCGGCCAGTCGCGGATGCCGCTCGTCCGCCACAAGGTCGAAGAGTTCATGGGCAAGGCCCCGTCGGAGAAGGTCCACCCCGACGAGGCGGTGGCGATCGGCGCGGCGATCATGGCCCACAGCCTGTCGTCCAAGGCCGGCCCGCAGGACATGACCCTGCTGGACGTGCTGCCGATGGCGATCGGCATCAACAAGGTCGACGGCACGATGCACGTGCTGTTCGCGAAGAACCAGCCGCTGCCGGACTACAAGACCCGGGTGTTGACCACCAGCAAGGACGACCAGCGGTCGATCATGCTGCGGATCTACCAGGGCGAGTCGAAGTACGTCGCCGAGAACGAGCTGCTCGGGACGTTCGTGTTCTCGGGTCTGCGCGAGGCCCAGAAGGGCAAGGTCAAGATCGAGGTCACGTTCCACATCGACTCCGAGGGCATCCTCAACCTCACCGCCCGCGACATCGACACGGGGCAGCTCGTGGAGTCGCGGCTGAAGCTCGGCAAGGACGAGGACGACGCGCCGAAGAAGCGCCCGCCCTCGTCGCCGCAGCGCAAGCGGCCGAAGCGGAAGGGCGACGACGCGACGCCCCTGTCGCAGGAGCCCCGCGGCACCACGCCGCCGGGCCCGCTCGACATGCCGAAGATGCCGTCGATCGCGGCCCAGCCGTCGCTCCGGCCGCAGGCGCCGTCGTCGCCGCCCCCGCCGTCGAACCCGCGGTCGCGCGACAGCCACACCCCGGACCCGATGCCGCTGACGAACTCGGGCGCGATCGAGAGCAGCCGCGGCGGGCGGGCGCCCCACCCGGACGACGATCGGCGCCCGGTGAAGGTCAAGCCGAAGTCGCGCGGGTTCTTCGGGTGGCTGCTGTCGCTGTTCGGGCTCGCGGACTGACCGTTGTCGACCTCGGTCGCCGGGCGGGTGGTGATCGTTCTCGTCGAGCCGCTCCAGCCCGGGAACGTCGGGGCGGCGGCCCGGGCGATGCGGAACTTCGGACTCGAGGAGCTGGTGCTGGTCGCGCCCCCCGCGTACGACCCCGAGCGGGCGCGGTGGATGGCGCCGGGCTGCGCGGATCTGCTGGCGCGGGCGCGGATCGTCGCGACGCTCGACCAGGCGCTGGACGGGGTGAGCCGGCTGTTCGGAACCACCGCCCGCCACCGCCGGCTCGGCCAGACGGTGATCGAGCCGCCCGAGCTCGCGACGCGGGTGATCGACGATCCGGAGCGCGCGACCGCGATCCTGTTCGGTCGGGAGGACTCCGGCCTCGCGAACGACGCGATCCGGCGGTGCGAGGCGCTGGTCCGGATCGCCACCGCCGAGCACGCGAGCCTGAACCTCGCCCAGTCGGTGCTGCTCGTCGCGCACCACCTGTACGAAGAGCAGCGGCGCCGCGGCCGGCCCTCCCCCGGGCGCACCCTCGCCGGCACCGGCCCGCCGACGACCACCGCCGACGCGATCCCGGCGTCGGACCGCGACCGCCTGGCCGACCTCGTGGCGATCGATCCGGCGGTCGAGGCGCTGATCGGGCTGCTCGGCCGGGTCGGGTACCTCCGCGGCACCGCGCCGGACAAGGTCCGCGCCACCGCGAACCAGGCGCTCCAGCAGGCCCGCCTGTCGGTCCGCCACGTCGAGGCCCTCCGCGGGATGGTCGCCCGGATCGGGCACGCCCTCGACGACGCGGACGGCGCGCCCGACCGAGGAGACGGAGACGGCGGCGACCGCGAGCCCGACCGGGACCGGTGAGGCGGTGATCGCAGCGACGGTGACCGCAGCGGCGTCGATCGCAGCCGGGTGTGCGCCGCTCCGGGTTATCGGGTGGCGATGGCCCGGATCCCGCGCGAGATCGTCGACCAGGTGCGGGAGCGCACCGACATCGGCGAGATCATCGGGCGGCACGTCGCCCTGACCCGCCGCGGGCGGAACCTGGTCGGGCTGTGCCCGTTCCACCAGGAGAAGTCCCCGTCGTTCAACGTGATCCAGGACAAGGGGATCTACCACTGCTTCGGCTGTCAGGCCGGCGGGGACGTGTTCCGGTTCCTGATGACGCTCGAGGGCCTGTCGTTCGTCGAGGCGGTGAAGGAGCTCGCCGAGCCCGTCGGCATCACCATCGAGGAGCGGGAGCTGAGCCCCGCCGAGCGCAAGCAGCTCCGCCAGCGCGCCAGCGCGTTCGACGTGCTCGAGGCGAGCGCCGCGTTCTACGAGGCCCAGCTGTGGACGGGTCCGGCGGGGGCGGCCGGCCGCGCGTACCTCGCGAACCGGGCGATGACCGACGCCCAGGCCCGCACCGCGCGGCTCGGGTGGGCCCCCGGCGGGTGGACCCGGCTGGTCGACCACCTCCACCGCGAGGGCTACGACGCCGAGCAGGTCGCCGAGGCCGGCGTCGCCCGCCTGCGCTCCCAGGGCGAAGGGTACTACGACACCCTGCGCGAGCGGCTGGTGATCCCGATCCGCGACGAGCGCGGGCGGGTGATCGCGTTCGGCGGCCGGCTGCTCGAGGGCGAAGGTCCGAAGTACCTGAACACGCCGGAGACGCGGCTGTACGAGAAGTCGCACGTGCTGTACGGGCTCGACTCGGCCCGGCTCCAGATCCAGAAGGCCGGGCGGGTGCTGGTGGTCGAGGGGTACTTCGACGTGCTGTCGCTCCACCAGGCCGGGTTCGGCGAGGCGGTGGCCACCTGCGGGACCGCGCTGACCCCGACCCACCTCGAGAAGCTCCGGCGGCTCGCGCGCGACGTGGTGTTGGTGATGGACGCCGACGAGGCGGGGCTCAAGGCGGCGCAGCGCTCGCTGCCCCTGTTCGTCGAGGCGCAGGTCCAGCCGTGGCGGATCGAGCTGCCGGGCGGCAAGGACCCCGACGAGTGCCTGCGGGTCGAGGGGGCCGAGGCGTTCCACCGCGCCCTCGCGAACAAGGAGCCGCTGCTCGAGTGGGTGATGCGCCGGAAGCTCGAGCAGTACGGCGACGGCGCGATGTCGCGCGACAGGCTGCTCGACGAGGTGGTGCCGATGCTGGCCCGGCTGCGCGATTCGAGCCTCGCGCGGGACGTGGCCCGGAAGATCGGCCTCGCGGAGGACGACCTCCTCCGGCGCCTGCGGGACCACGGGCGGGCCGAGAGCTCCCGCGCGGCCGCCGCCGAGCGGACCGCGTCGGGCGCCGGGGACGCGGCGTCCGAGGATCCCGCTCCGCCGCCCGAGCCCGCGTGGAAGCCGACCCAGGACATCGTCCACCTCGTGTGGCTGGTGGTCCACCGGTACGATCAGGTGGCGGACCTGATCGCCCGCCTCGACCCGTCGCTGCTCGACGGCCACGGCCCGATCCGCCCCGCGTTCGCCCGGCTCGTGTCCGGCGAGCCCGTCGCGACCGTGATCGAAGACAGCGGGGATCCGATGGTCCAGAAGCTGCTTCGGGCGATCGTGGCTCGGGATCGGCTGTACGAGCCGGAGGAGGCCGCCGCCGCGGTCCTCCAGATCGTCGACCGGCTGATCCGCCCGCGGTGGACCCACCGGCTGGTCCAGCTGAAGCACGAGATCGAGCGGGCCGAGACCGCCGGCCAGACCGACCGGCTGATGGCTGCCCTCCGGGAGAAGCAGGACCTCCACGCCCGGGAGCGCAAGCTGGACACCGCGGTGAAACGCGGCGACGTGGACGCCGGGGTGGCGTTGCTCGCCGGGAGCCCACCCCCCGTCGACGAGGGCCACGACGGGCCCCGCGGCCCCGGATGATCCCGACCGCACTGGCCGGTCGAGGCGCGGACAGTTACCCACGGGTAGATCGGCCGGGTGCGCCGAACCCATCGCTCAGGATACCACAGCCGAGCCTTCGACGAACGGCCCCACCCCGGAG
>JBEBJW010000465.1:0-5927 GCA_040079715.1 Myxococcota bacterium
CACAAGTGTGGTGGCCCCGATCCACGCCGACGCAGTCGGGGACATCACGCGGCCTCGGCGAGCTCGCCCTCGGTGCGGCCGGCAGCGAGCAGATTGCGCGGGATCGAGCGGCTCCACCACCAGCGGGCCGTGGCTTCGAGCTCGTTGAACCGAAGCCCCGAGGCGGGCGCGGCGGCGAGGAACGCCTGCCACCCGGACTCGGTCGGGGCCAGCGGCGTCACGCCCGCCGACCCCACCGCGAGGTCGGCGGTCACGACGCGCAGCCCGGCCGGTGCGATGACCGGCACCCGCTGCGCCTGAGCGGCGTAGCGGGCGACGCTCCCGAGGGCGCGCAGGACGCGGTCCCCGGTCAGGCCCCAGAACCGCTCGGTCCAGGCGTCGGGCGCAAGATGCCAGCCGAACGAGCTCCAGTCCCCGCTGTACCGGACACGCTGGTTCAGGCGCTCCTCGATGGCGCGCACGGTCGCGGGCTCGTCCTCGGCCGGCCAGGCGACGTCGTAGTGGGTCGGCTTGAAGGTCGCGAACCGCGGATCTTCGGCCTTCGCCTCGGTCCAGGCGGGCTCACCGGCGACGCGGACGCCGAGCGTTCCGTCCCGGGTGATCGCGCCGAACTCGAGCAGCTCGGTCCGGTCCGCGTTCCAGGTCGACGGGACGCCGACACGGAGGCCCTCGAACAAGGGTCCGCCCCCGTCGACGACCAGCACCGGCCGGTCGCGGACCACCGAGGCCCACGGCGCCCACGGCCAGGCGTCGGTGTTCGTGCGCGCCAGGTGCTTCAGCCGCTCCTCGGCCTCACCGCGCAGCCGGGCCGCTTCGGTCGCATCGCGCGTGCGCTCGGCGTTGCGGAACCGGGCGTTCACCGCGCGCAGGAGCTTGCTCGCCTCTGTCGCGATCTTCCTCTTCGCGTCGGCCTCGCGCTGCTGGCGTACCGCGTCGAGCCGCGCCCGCGTCTGCTCGGGATTCCGGCTGATCATCAGCAGGATCTCCTCCGGGCCCATGTCCATCTGGGCGCCCGGGTTGTTCGTGTCGCGGTCCTGGCTCTTCAGGAGCTGCGTCATCCAGCCGCGCTTGCCCTGGATCAGGTTGAACCGGAGCCCGTCCTGGCTGCGCTTCGCGAAGTAGTAGTAGATGGCGATGGCGGAAAGCGTGTTTCCCTGCCGCACCCCACGGCCATTCCGCTGCTGCAGCGTCGCCGGCTCCCACGGCAGGTCGAGGTGGTGGATGGCGCAGGTCCGCGTCTGCAGATCGATGCCCTCGTAGGCGATGGCGTTCGCGATCACCACGTCGAACTTCGGCTTCAGGCCGGCCTCGGCGTCGCCGTTGAACTCCCGGGCGATGCGCTGCCGGTCCGCGGCGGCCTGCGCGACCTCGGCGTTCAGGATGCCGATCCGGTCGATGGCGATGCCCCGCTTCACGAGCACGTCGCGGACCCAGCGGTGGGCGGCGACGTTGTCGACGAACACGATGTGGCCGCAGGTCCTGTTCGCGAGAACCCGCTCCGCGAGCGCCGCGAACTTCGGCGAGGACGGGTTGCTGACCTGCTCGGCGTTCTTCCAGCCGAAGCCCTCGTCGAGCTCGGAGTGGATGGCAACGAGCGCCATGCGAGCGAGGAGGCCCAGGATCTTCGACTTGTCCGACGGGTTCGTGGACTTGATCGCCGCCTCGATCTCGCGGACGTAGCGGTCGTACTTGGCGTCCTGGGCGGCGTCCATGTCGACCTCGACCATCTCGACCTTGGGCTCGGGGAGCTTGATGCCGACCTCCTCGGCCGTCCGGAACTCGCCGTACCGGAAGATCACGTCGCGGAGCTCGTGGAGGTTCTGGAAGCCGACCACAGCACCCCGCTCCTCGACGTTCATCTGCGGCGTCACCACCGCCTTGATCTCGATCTTCAGGTATCGGTCGATGAACTGCTCGGGATCGCGAATGCCCATCCGGGACCAGGCGTTTGGGTCGACGTACTGGATGAGACTGTAGAACTCCAGCGGGCTGTTCTTGGCCGGGGTCGCCGACAACAGGACGATGCCCGCGCCACCGGTCTTGCGGCGGACCGCCGCGCACCGGAAGTCGAGCTGCCAGGCGCGCTTGCTCCCGTCGCCGGGGTTGCCCATGAACCGAGGCACGCCGCCCTCGCGGTCCTCGGGCAGGTACAGGTTCTTGAAGTTCTGGGCTTCGTCCACGATGAGCAGGTCGACGCCGATGTCGTCCCAGGCGATGCCCGGGTCGTAGTCCCAGCCCTCCGCGAGCTCCATCTGCTGCGCGACCCAGCCGGCGACGCCCTCCTTGAGGATGGCCTCCTCGCGCTCGGACAGCTTCTTCCGCTTCTGGGCGTTCCGCCGACGGAGCGCGACCTCGCGCTGGATGGCCTCGGTCTGCTCGGCGTAGGCGCGGACGGCGGTCTCGTTCATCCGGGTCCGGCCGAGGGCGGTGTAGGTCAGCAGAACCACGTCGAACTCGCCGGCCTGGAACCGCGTCCACTTCTCCGCGCGCTCGGCGGGCGTGTCGGTGTCGCTCGTGTGCAGGCCCTTCCGGTCCCCGCGGCTGATCACTTTCTGCTTCGAGCCGATGACCGCGATGCGGTAGTCGGGCAGCACGCGCAGCACATCGGCGTACCACTTCCACACGATGCTGTTCGGAACGACGATGACGGGGCGCTTGACCCAGCCCTCCTGGCGGGCCCGCGCGAGAAGGCCGATGCCGGTGTAGGTCTTGCCGACGCCCACATCGAACGCAAGCAATCCGCCGCGGTTCGCGAGGACCCGGCGGGCGCCGGCGACCTGGTGAGGGTGGAGCCGCGGCCCGTCCTTCCGCCACCGCGCGATCGGGAGCGCCTCGGCGGTGAACGTCGGGGTGATGTAGCCGCGGAACTGGCGGTTGTAGGCCTCCTCGATGCGCGCCCGACGCTCGGGCGTGGCGCCGGCCCAGCCTCGGAACGACGCGTCCCACTCCTCGGCCTTCTTCATCCGCCGCCGGTCGACGTCCTTCTCGGACTCGTCGTCGCTCTGCTTCGGGGGCGCGAAAAGGGTCTTGTCGTGGTTCATCCAGCCGACGAGCTGGAGCACCTCGGGGTGGAGCTCGCGCTCCTTGCGGGACAGGTCCTCGTAGTCCCAGCCCTTCGGCGACACGAGGCCGCCCTCGCGGACGAGCTCGACGTCGCCGTAGCCGGACTTCCGGCTCCACGTGTCGTTGACCCACGCCGCGATGTGGTCGAGCGGGACCCAGCCCTGGCGGGCGCTGACGCCGTCGATGTCGTCGAACAGCGCGGGGGCGATGACCTGGAGGAGCTTGCGGCCCTGCGCCGCCAGGTGGGGCACCGGTGGCGCCGCGAGCGGGGCCTTCAGGCCGGGATCCTCGGCCGTCTCCGAGACGTACCGGTGGACCCGATCGAACTTCGGCCACAGCGAACCCGTGTAGTACACGTCGGGCGGGGCGAGCTGCTCGAGCTTCGGGCCGTCGAGGCACCAGCCCGCGTCGAGCACGGTCAGCAGGACGCTCCGATCGGGCAGCGCGCCGCCGAGGCTGCGGTGGAACGCCACCAGCTCTCCCGGCGTCAGGGCGCGATGGGCTCGGAACAGGATCTCCGCCTGGGCGGTGACGTCGTCGACACGCCCGGTGAAGCGGGGCTCCGGCGCGGGCGGCGGCTTCGACAGGCCGCCGATCGGGGTCCCCGCCTTGTCGAACGCCGCCAGGAACCGCTCGGCGCCGGTCACGCCGCGCCGCGCGAGCTTCACGAGCTCGACGTGGGCGTGGGGGTTCCCGTTGGTCCCCGCCCAGGCGCGCAGCGCATCGTGGAGCTCGGACCAGAGCATTCCGGCCTCGTCCCCGATGTCCCCGGTCACCAGAGCCAGGTACCGGTCGACGCGGAGGCCGAGCGACACCGCGCCCGCCAGATCGGCGGGGAGGTTCGCGGTCTCGTCGTCGAGCTGGCGAGACACTCCGACGCGACCGGCGGGCCCCGCTGCGGGCGCCCGGACCGGGAACGTGAGGACCTTGCACGCGCCGCAGACCGGCCGCTCGACCAGCTCGGGGAGGCCCGTGAACTCGCCCTCGACCTGGTAGGCGTACCGGGGCTTCGCGGTCTGATCGTCGTCGCCGGCGTCCTTGCCGAGCTCGCGTCCGAGGATGTGCGCCGGGAACTCCTCGAAGTAGCGACCGGCGAGGATGCCGCGGTCGGCGGTGTCGACGGTGTCGAGCTCGCCGCCACGGGCGCGGAAGAACAGCAGATCGGTGACCAGCATCGCCCCTGGGAAAAGCGCCGTCCCGCCGCCGGGGCGCACGCTCGGCAGCCGGAACGCGGCGGCGAGGTGGTGGCGCTTGAGCACCTTCTCGCGGAGCCCGACGAACGCGTTCGACCGGCCGGTGAGGAAGCCGGCCGGGACGAGGTAGACGCCGAGGCCGTTGGGCGCGAGCAGATCGAGGCCCCGCCGCAGGAAGTAAGGGTAGGCCATCTTCTCGCGGTAGGCGCGGTCGGGGTCCTCGGCGATCGACGCCCCGCGGGCGCCGTAGGGCGGGTTCGAGACGACGAGCTGGATGCGACCCTGCCACCGCGCGCTGTGCTCGCGCACCCACCGCTCGAACGGGCCGACGAACAGCTCGACCTCTGGGAGGAGCGCGCCGAGCATCCGGCCCGAGAGCGCCGACCACTCGATGACCTGCCAGCGGAGGTCCTCGAAGTCGGGCCCGTGGAACGCACGCAGGAACCGACCGATGCCGGCGGCGGGCTCGAGCGCATTCACCACGCCGTCCGCCGCGAGCTCGGGGAGCAGCGGCGCCACGACCCGGGCGACCTCGCGGGCGACGCGGGTGGGCGTGTAGTACTCGTGGATGAGCCCGCGCTCCTCGGGGAGCGGGAACCCGACTGGGACCTTGTCGGCGATCGCGCGGATCGAGAGGCCGCCCCAGCCGGAGTAGGTCGCGATCGCGCGCCGGTCCTCGTGGGAGAGCGCCTCGGGCGGCTTCTCGGCGACGAGCTTCATCGCGAGCAGGTTGGCCGCGGTTCGCTTCGCCACGGTCCACAGCTCGGGGAGGTCGTCCATCGGCGTGTTCGCGGCCTGCAGGTGCGCGAGCAGCGGGCCGAGGTGCTGGTCGATCGTGGCGACGAGCATCGAGCGGTTCCGCGCCAGGAACGCGTCGAGGTAGTTCGTGGTGACGCCCACGGGCAGCCGCGTCCGGACCAGCGGGACCACGGCGTCGAGCAGGCGCTCGGCGCTGGCGGTCATGCGGCCCTCAGGTTCTTCGCGGCGGCCTGCACGGCCTCGGCGAACAGGTTCGCGAGTGCCTGGTCCTTCGCCGGGTCGATCTCGGGCGCGGGCGCTGCGTCGGTCCGGGTCTCGACCGGCTGCTTCGGCGGACGGCCGCGCTTCGGCTTCGGCGGCGCGGACGGGGCCGGCGGGACGGGCTTGGTGCCCGCGCACGACTTCGCGGCCTTCGCCGCGGCGAGGCTCACCCGCTCCGCGACCCGGCGCAGCCCGGCCTCGACGTCGGGCGTCTCGCCCTTCGCCATCGCCTCGCGGAGCTCCTGGTACGCGGCGGCGGCCTTCTTGAGCTCCTCCCACGCGAGCTGACGGTCCCGCCCTTTGCACCCCGGCGACTTCACCAGAGATTCGGCGTGGCGGATCAGCCGACCCGCGCGGCCCACCAGCTCGGGCGCCTCGGTCGACGAGCCCCACAGCGACTGCGCATCGTTGTCGAGCGCCTCGGCCTCGCGCACGGTGGCGTCGGCGGCCTGCTGGGTCTCGGCGGGGCCGGACGGCGGAGCGGGCGCCGGGATGTCGGCGAGCGCGGGCGGAACGGTCGCGCCAGGTGATGCGCGCCGGCGACGCTTCGGCGCGGCGATCGGCTCGAACCGGAGGCGACGCGCGAGCTCGTCGTAGGCGTCGCTCCGGATCCCGGCCTCGCCGGCGTTGTCGCGAGCGTCGAGCAGGACC